>NZ_JBXAXV010000355.1:0-229 GCF_056781955.1 Dellaglioa sp. CoH-57-MRSF-20 | reverse complement strand
GAGTATGTAGCGGCATGCACAGAACTCGATAATCCTCCGGACCTGATGGTGTGGAGCAAAGAGAACCAGTGCTGGGTCTACGACATGGTGGCGCGCGTCGATATCCGTAGTCCCGGAACCCACTATCACATCGTACTGTCGGTGCTGGGCAGCAGGCTCACACAATATTTGGTGAATTGATGAAAGTTCGAATTGAAAAAGTATACGACCTGCACCGCATCGAGCACGA
>NZ_JBXAXV010000354.1:0-229 GCF_056781955.1 Dellaglioa sp. CoH-57-MRSF-20 | reverse complement strand
GCTGCGGGAGGTCGCGGAGTTGGCGCATGCCGTGAACGACGTGATCGAGCTGTTCTAAGAGTTTTACGCGGACAGCAAGGGACAGCCGATCACTGATCGGCTGCGCGAAATCAGTGCAGTGCTTCACGCACAAAAACAAGGAGAGTAAATATGTTCACGGCAATGAGTATGGTGTGGCTTGTGGCCGGAGTCTTTATCGGTGTCTTCATCAGCGTTGTCTACTGTGTGT
>NZ_JBXAXV010000353.1:0-229 GCF_056781955.1 Dellaglioa sp. CoH-57-MRSF-20 | reverse complement strand
CGACGACGCTTGCGCGGTTTATCTTCCGCGTCGCCCTTGTTCAGGGACCACTCAGGCACGGCGTCGAGGCTCGGCGGCTCATACTGATCGGTGACACTCGACTTCTTGATCACCTTGTTAGCCGGGTCAAACACCAGACCACGCTCGCGGAGCGAGGCCCGGACTTTCTTCCACTCCGAGAACGGGAGAAGCGATCCACTGTCTACCGAATCAGGAGGCATGTACATCG
>NZ_JBXAXV010000352.1:0-230 GCF_056781955.1 Dellaglioa sp. CoH-57-MRSF-20 | reverse complement strand
ACATAGACGACCGACGCTGTG
The DNA here is from genome assembly GCF_056781955.1 of Dellaglioa sp. CoH-57-MRSF-20. Next base: position 209 of record NZ_JBXAXV010000352.1, on the reverse strand, counting down.
GAGGGGAACGCCTTCTTCGACAGGGCGACCGCGGTCTCGTAGCGCGTCCCGCCGTACACCCGGTCGGTCGACGGGTTGGTCCCGCCGACGGACACGCTCGCGTTGCCGCCGATCTGAACCGTCGCGCCGTTCTGGAGGTCGGTCGCGTAGACGCTGACCGTGTGGACGCCCGGATTCGTGTGAACGGTGACGGCGAAGCCGTGGTTCCC
>NZ_JBXAXV010000351.1:0-230 GCF_056781955.1 Dellaglioa sp. CoH-57-MRSF-20 | reverse complement strand
CCTCGGCGCCGCGCTCATCGGCGGTGTGACACTGCTGGTCTACGGCGGCATCCTGGCCCTGTTTCGCACCCCCGAGTTGGGCGTGGCGTTCCGTGCCGTCCGCCGCTTCCTGCCGGGCCGGTGAGCCCCCGGTCCGTGGAATGCCACGCGGCTACCATGGGTTGAACTGTCCGGGCGCGAACATCGCCCAGACGAAGAGAGGAATCATCGTGCGCAAGGTCATCATCATC
>NZ_JBXAXV010000350.1:0-230 GCF_056781955.1 Dellaglioa sp. CoH-57-MRSF-20 | reverse complement strand
ACTAAGGAGTTCTTCAGTAAGCGCGGCCCTGTAGAACTCATCGAGAAGATGATGGAGAAGATCGGGTGCTCGGGCGAGAAGGAGATGTTCGTCTATAAGTCCGAGCTGGCCGACGTTATCGTCGCGTTCACAAACGCCGATGGTTATCAGGTCAAGGGCTACACGAACGGTCTGGGCCAGTCGAGCGGCGGTAAGCACGTTGATTCTGTGTCAGGTGCCTTGTACACGGC
>NZ_JBXAXV010000349.1:0-230 GCF_056781955.1 Dellaglioa sp. CoH-57-MRSF-20 | reverse complement strand
ACCCAGAATTCATTTTCCGCGAGCCCCGCGTCAACACACGGAAAAATTCGCACGACATTGATATAACCCCAGCCGTCGCGCGCCGTATGCAGGCTATAAAGATAGCCCCCGTGTTCCGGGTTAATGTCCCCGTGATACTCGATTTTGCGCTTTGCTTTCATGCTGGCCCCTAGTGGGTTAGTTGGTGAATGGCTCGCGTGAGCCGATGAAAGGGATTCTACGCGCCGGAC
>NZ_JBXAXV010000348.1:0-230 GCF_056781955.1 Dellaglioa sp. CoH-57-MRSF-20 | reverse complement strand
ACAGCAACTGGCGGTGTGTCCTCGATCACAGCGGGCACGTCGGGGACGCTTACTGGAGACATTACGTTCACGGCAGGGCCTTCCATATCGCTATCGAACACTGGAAACAGCATTCAGATTTCTGGTACTGGTGTTCCGGAAGCACCAAACGACGGCAATGGCTACATGCGCCAGAACTTGGGTTGGTCGGTTGTGCCCTCGATCGCCGACGCAATCACGTCGGTCACGGG
>NZ_JBXAXV010000347.1:0-231 GCF_056781955.1 Dellaglioa sp. CoH-57-MRSF-20 | reverse complement strand
GTTTAGGACATCTAATAATGGCGGTCCTCAACTACTTAGCTCATCCGGTAAGTACGGGGGCAAAGCCATTAGTTCTATTTCGGTTGGTTATGCTTCGGCCGTTCGCTGCGATGTGAATATCGCGTCAGGCGCTACGTTTTATATCGGCGGCTGGTGGAAGTGTGGACTATCCGGAGGCAAGGACAGTGACTTCGGCTATGGCGGCCTAGTCAATATCGGACTGGCCTCTAA
>NZ_JBXAXV010000346.1:0-231 GCF_056781955.1 Dellaglioa sp. CoH-57-MRSF-20 | reverse complement strand
GCGTGTGAGGGCCCAGACATGACCGTTATGGAAAAACAGCTCACCCACTTCGAGGTCCGCGATGTACGTCGGGAACCGCTTTTGTTCCTGAATATCGACTCTCATGTGTTCTCCCCGGTCGGCATCGGCACATGCTTCACGACGAGCATCGACACATCGAACAGCGTGTGGACGGCCTGCACGGTAACGACACCAGTATCCCCATCGGGGCTCAGTCGCGCGCCCTCAACC
>NZ_JBXAXV010000345.1:0-231 GCF_056781955.1 Dellaglioa sp. CoH-57-MRSF-20 | reverse complement strand
AGCATGAAGTGGAACCTCAATCTCCAAGAGCAGCTTAATCGTGGTGGAAAGATCGAGGCCGACGCCTTCTTCTGGTGGCTGAATCAATCTGAAGCGGCGCGAAGCTCACTGGTCACGGGTCAGGCAGATTCGATCAATCTTGAGCAGTTCCAGCGCGAACTGACCGATTACTGGTTGACCACGATAGATGCGCGAGTGCGCGATCACTTCATTGTTGATCCCGAGCACATG
>NZ_JBXAXV010000344.1:0-232 GCF_056781955.1 Dellaglioa sp. CoH-57-MRSF-20 | reverse complement strand
CGCGACCCGCGAGGAAATGGAACAGGCGGATGACCTCCTTCTATCACTTACGACATTGGCCAAGCCGTCTAACGGAAGTGGCGGCACGGCAATGTCGCATGTGGAGACCATGATGCGGATGCAGGGTCATGATCCTGTATCTGAAGATAGCGCGAACCCGCCACCAGTGCGTCGTTCGCGGTTTTTCTATTCTCCGACGCAAAGTTTTGCTGAAGAAGTCAACGCATCGAAG
>NZ_JBXAXV010000343.1:0-233 GCF_056781955.1 Dellaglioa sp. CoH-57-MRSF-20 | reverse complement strand
CGCTCGGCGACGACCCACCCCTCGACCCCGCCGAGAAGGAGGAAGACGGCCCACCCCGCGGCCACTACAGGGACGGCCGCGAGCAGGAAGCGCAGGACTCCGCGGAACGCCGCACCGAGACCGAGCGGACCGATCTTCCGCCGCAGGAGGGTGATCGCGAGTGCGAACTGCAGGATGTTCGCCACGGACTGTCCGAGGGCGATCGCGAAGGCGAGCCAGGTCAGGGGCAGGAT
>NZ_JBXAXV010000342.1:0-234 GCF_056781955.1 Dellaglioa sp. CoH-57-MRSF-20 | reverse complement strand
GAGGGCAGGTCCGCCATCGGCAGACCAGCCCGGGATCGGTCGACCCAGCGTTTCACCGTCGCAGGTGAGCACTGGAACCGCTCCGCCGCCCGCCGAAGTGACCAACCGCGATCCTCGACGAGCTGAACAAGACGGCGACGCCCCTCCGGCGTCAAGGGTGCATTAGCGTGAGTCACGAAGACCTCCGTGTGACGACTGGTGTGTGGTAACCCACATCGTCCCGGAGGTCTTCGC
>NZ_JBXAXV010000341.1:0-234 GCF_056781955.1 Dellaglioa sp. CoH-57-MRSF-20 | reverse complement strand
ATCATGTTCCACTCGGCTTTTGGTGTGATCTTGCGGTATGACGCGTACACGGATTCGGAGTCGTGTCGCATCAATTCCTGCAACTGGTGGGCTGCGTGGAAGCCGTTCGACGAAGAGTCGCGTCGCCGTGGTCGCACGTCCAGTGGCTCGTACCAATCGCTGGAACATCCGGAGTGGTATCGCGATGAGCGGTTCGACAACAAGTCTCCGGATGATCTGTTCTGGTTTGGCTAC
>NZ_JBXAXV010000340.1:0-234 GCF_056781955.1 Dellaglioa sp. CoH-57-MRSF-20 | reverse complement strand
ATTGAACTGTAAGTACCTGTCTGGCTAGGGACTGCGCCTTTACCGGATTACCTGCCATAGTCACCCTCGCATTAGGTTATATGGTTCAAGACAAACTGCGACGCCTTGATCGAGTTGGTAGACCATGCCTTGTTTCCGTTGGGGTCAATATCAGACAGGACCGATGCGTATGTTGGTGTTGTTCCCGAGACCGTGATTTGGGCGCTGTCTGTTTCAGCAGCTGCACTACGCAGC
>NZ_JBXAXV010000339.1:0-235 GCF_056781955.1 Dellaglioa sp. CoH-57-MRSF-20 | reverse complement strand
ATTTTGGACCTCCGACGGCGAATACGTGGACATCACCAAAGTTGACGGATGGGAACGGGCGCGACGGACCTTCCGTGATTGGGACGCATGATGCGTCCGCTCCTCAACCGATGCGGCGACCACCATGACAGCGGTTGGATGTGCGGGATCCTGATCGCCCACGAGGTCGCGGACTTCCGCCCCGAACTCGAGTCGCTCCGAGAGCAAGCGAATGAGCCGAGCCTTCGTTGTAGCC
>NZ_JBXAXV010000338.1:0-236 GCF_056781955.1 Dellaglioa sp. CoH-57-MRSF-20 | reverse complement strand
CACCAACCACGATTTACTGCCTGACGTACTGGCCATCAACAACTCGTTGTACAACCTGTTCTCATGTCAGATAGGGGCACGAGCCCGTATATTCCAGCCGGAGTATGGGGCCTCCCTTCTCACTTATCTACAGGAACCAATCGATCAAAACACTGCGGATAAGATTCAGGTCGGCTTCATTCAGGCGATAGCCCGCTGGGAACCCCGCATTCAGCTCGACATGAGCAACACATGGG
>NZ_JBXAXV010000337.1:0-236 GCF_056781955.1 Dellaglioa sp. CoH-57-MRSF-20 | reverse complement strand
ATCGCCACCGGCATCCCAATTTCCAGTTTCTTCATGATCTTGTCCCCAGTTTAGTCCACGCTGGGCGTCGCGTAGCTCAGGTACGCGGCAGGAACCGTGATACGCGGTGCCGCCTCACCCTCGTCGAGTGCCACGCGAATCCACGTGATGCCGGCCTCGTGGTACCCGTATTCAACGGTACCCTCGATATGGTATTGCTGGCCGAGAATACGCAGATCGTTTTCGTGGGCCTCGGC
>NZ_JBXAXV010000336.1:0-236 GCF_056781955.1 Dellaglioa sp. CoH-57-MRSF-20 | reverse complement strand
AAGCAGGCGTTCACGAATGTGGATGGAGTTCTGAAGGCATTCAACGTGCTGGAGAACTTCTTGTTCAAGAATCCTGAAGTAGCGGAATTTCGGAGGTAAAGTGGGTGTGATGTCGCTAGAACGCCGCGAGCACATTGTGCAGCAACTTGCATTGCTGTCCAATGCGAAACGTGGCGGGTCATCGAGAATTATGGTCTGCTGCCCGTACCATGGAGAATCGAATCCCAGCGCTGGGA
>NZ_JBXAXV010000335.1:0-237 GCF_056781955.1 Dellaglioa sp. CoH-57-MRSF-20 | reverse complement strand
CGTCGAAGAATCCGTTCGACCTCCCTTCATTGAGATCGAAGTGCCCATGATCATCGGATCCTCCATCCGAGCGGCAGACCCGGCGCTGATCAAGCTTCCAGCCTCCGGCGTGTGGCACGACACCAAGAGTAAGTACTCCACGGACACCACCATGGAGCCGATTCACGACGACATGATCCGGCGCCACGCGCTCACGGCAGCGCAGCACGCGGCGGAGCTCGCCGGCGTCACCGGAGC
>NZ_JBXAXV010000334.1:0-237 GCF_056781955.1 Dellaglioa sp. CoH-57-MRSF-20 | reverse complement strand
GCTTCAAGCAATCGGACAAGGTGTCGCTTTTTAGCAACGCCTAACAAAAACTGAAAATAACGCTTTGCGGTTCTCGTGGATTATGGCATAATGCCTCGCATCGGGAATTCGCAAAGCGCAATTTCAGATACGTAGTAAATAGGAACGTGACGGGAAAGGTCCCGCGCTCCAAAAATCACTCAACTCGTTTTAGGAAAGAATCATCATGGCACGTACCGCAAAGGCAGCAGCACCGGC
>NZ_JBXAXV010000333.1:0-238 GCF_056781955.1 Dellaglioa sp. CoH-57-MRSF-20 | reverse complement strand
GAAGGTTTGGCCAAACACCAGCTCTTCGGCCGCGCGGCCCGCGAGCAACACGCAAATCTCGTCCAGAACGTTCTGCTTCGACATGATATCCTCGCCCTCGACCACGGGCATCATGTAACCGCCCTTGAACGATGCGACGTTCACCTTCAGCTCGAACGGAGCAACGCGCTTCAGCAGCGCGTAGACCAGAGCGTGGCCCGCTTCGTGCGCCGCGACCATCGCCGTGAATTCCACGCTC
>NZ_JBXAXV010000332.1:0-238 GCF_056781955.1 Dellaglioa sp. CoH-57-MRSF-20 | reverse complement strand
ACGCAGCTCAACTGCCGCCCGGCGTGCAGTTTGCTTCGTCGTACTGCTCGGCACGATCGGACAAGGAATACCGCGCTTCCATCTTCTTCGGCCTGCAAGCCGAGCTGCGGAATATCGTGGCTAATCCGTTGACGCGTGAGCAAGTTGAAGAGGCCCGTGAGATCGCCGTCGCGAATTGCGGGACTTTCCCGTATATCGAGTTCATGCAAATCGTGAACGAACACGGCGGTCTTCCTCC
>NZ_JBXAXV010000331.1:0-239 GCF_056781955.1 Dellaglioa sp. CoH-57-MRSF-20 | reverse complement strand
AGTGCGATGCGACGTTCACGTCGGATCCCTTCTCCTCCCGCTTGCGGACCGTCGCCATCAGCAGCCGGTCGTCTCCCGCGGTGACCGCGCGCAGCGGCAGGCGTCGATCCCACACCTCGTCCTCATGGAGGTGGACCCTCGGTCGGAACGTTCCCGGACGCCCGGTGACGAGCGGTTCGGCCTTCGCCCAGGAGACATATCGACCCTCGGCGATCACGTAGACAGAACGGGCGGCGAGG
>NZ_JBXAXV010000330.1:0-240 GCF_056781955.1 Dellaglioa sp. CoH-57-MRSF-20 | reverse complement strand
GGGTAGGGTAGGGCGGTTAAGCACGGCCAAAAACTTCACCCTATCCTGCCGACGCCACAAAAACTTCCCCGCCCCACTCTAAAAACTTCACCCCCTACTATCGGTGAAGTTTTGGTCTCTTCAAAAATCGCACCCAACATGGGGTGAAGTTTTGACCACGCAAAAAATCTCACCCCCTTTCTGGGGTGAACTTTTCAGCCACCCAGAAAAAGTTCACCCTTCAACGGTGAAGTTTTAGGG
>NZ_JBXAXV010000329.1:0-241 GCF_056781955.1 Dellaglioa sp. CoH-57-MRSF-20 | reverse complement strand
CGTTCGTCGTGCGGCCGATTTCGACGTCGCCACCGATGTTCGTCACGGCACCGGTGCCATTGATGCGGACGGTCCCGTCGGCGAGCGACCACGAGAACGGGCGGAGACTTGTCCACGAGCCGTCCGGATCGCCCTTTCCAGTCGACAACAGGTAGGCATCCTTGCCGTCGTTGCGAAAGAATGCACCGCAGTCGCCGAAGATTGCTCGGAAGTGCGCACCCTGGGCGTCCATTCCGCGGGC
>NZ_JBXAXV010000328.1:0-241 GCF_056781955.1 Dellaglioa sp. CoH-57-MRSF-20 | reverse complement strand
ATTTTGTGACGCGCGAAACGAACCCGTCGAATGAGGCGCGTTACAGTGTGCGTTCTCTGTCCGCTGCTGGCGCACTGGATACTGTCGGAAAATTCCATTCGTACCGGTTCCGCGAAGGCGCGACCGAAGCTATCGCGCAAATCGCGCTCACCCATCACGAAGCACAACAAGGGTAAGACCATGGCACGCTATCAAATCATCGTCAGCAATTTGGGAACCGTTTTGGACACGGAGCGCAGTA
>NZ_JBXAXV010000327.1:0-241 GCF_056781955.1 Dellaglioa sp. CoH-57-MRSF-20 | reverse complement strand
ACATACTCGATGCCGAGCGGAACTGCTCCCATCAGCCATGTTTCGAGTGCGACCTCGACGGCGCTCCGTGTCTGCGCATCGTTGAGCATAGAATTATCGTAGATCGTGTTGAGGAACACGGCCTCGATGCCCGCCAGCAACTCATGGACCGTATTAAGCACTGGTGGTCGGGTCATTTTTGTGCCCCTCGTAAAAAGCGCGGCCGAACGTCCAGTCGATTTCGATAAGTCCCGGCTCAGAC
>NZ_JBXAXV010000326.1:0-241 GCF_056781955.1 Dellaglioa sp. CoH-57-MRSF-20 | reverse complement strand
AGGACTACTGATGGTGACCTTGAATCCGGGAGTGAGGTAGGCTGCGAGTTCAGCCCATTCGATAGCGACGGACGCCGGGAACGACTTAGCGCTGAAGATTGAGGTACTGGGTACGACCCGGATCAGGGTGCCACGTTCCGGAGTCTTACCATCCCAACGCTTTGGGCCTTTCTTCATCTTCGTGACTTCGGTCACGAGGTGGCCATTCTCGAATGCGACGTAGTACCATGCGCCTTCGAAC
>NZ_JBXAXV010000325.1:0-242 GCF_056781955.1 Dellaglioa sp. CoH-57-MRSF-20 | reverse complement strand
AACTATAGCAATTCAACCCTCATCGGTCAAGCACTATTTACGAAACCTTGAACTTCTTGGTCGCCTTTTCAGCTTCGTACGCGCGATCCTTCTCGATAGCCGGGATCAGCGCATCCAGATCGCCAAGAATCTTGGCACGCGGCTTCTTCTGCCATGCGCCAAGCTGTTTCAGGTGCGCCTGCTGCTCCTTGAGCTTGACCTTCATCTGCTCTTGATCCAGCTTAGACCAACGCCGAGTCGGC
>NZ_JBXAXV010000324.1:0-242 GCF_056781955.1 Dellaglioa sp. CoH-57-MRSF-20 | reverse complement strand
GCACTGCAAAATACTCACGAGTGCCGGTACTATCTGTCTCGTCACCACGACGCAGAAACGGAAAGGCTTCCTGAACGCTTCTGACTAGTACAGAGTGCTCTACAGCATCTGTAACGAAGTATGCTAGGCTCATATTAGTCCTTGAACTGTTCTGGGTACTGAACACGTCCAATTGCGATCGAAATTTCGTGGTATCGCTTTATTTCATCAACCACCAGCTTCCATTGTGGGCTGAGAATACC
>NZ_JBXAXV010000323.1:0-242 GCF_056781955.1 Dellaglioa sp. CoH-57-MRSF-20 | reverse complement strand
CCGGGTAGCCATCACGCTCGAAGCCGAGCATGCCGTCGCCGTGCTGGAAGAGGCGTTCGCGAGGTATGGGCAGCCGGAAATCGTCAATACCGATCAGGGTAGCCAATTCACCAGCGACGCGTTCACTGAGATGGTGCTCGGCAAAGGCGTCCGGCTGTCGATGGATGGCAAGGGCAGTTGGCGCGACAATGTGTTCGTCGAGCGGCTAGGACCTATCCGTCATTTTGTGGGCGGGGCATATC
>NZ_JBXAXV010000322.1:0-244 GCF_056781955.1 Dellaglioa sp. CoH-57-MRSF-20 | reverse complement strand
GGCCGGGAGCTTGCGACGCAGTGCCCGGATCACGAGCGTGAGCATGAAATCACGGTTCAGGCGTGCGTATTCCTGCGCCCACGACATGGCTTCAACGTAGGCATCAAACGAATCGGTGCCCTCATCGAACCACGCAAGGTCCTTGTCTGCAAGCTGAATACCGCGCACCGAGATTTCGCGAGCTGCCATCTCCGTCGCGCACTCACCGATCGTCTTGCCCACATGACGCGAGCCTGAATGGAGC
>NZ_JBXAXV010000321.1:0-244 GCF_056781955.1 Dellaglioa sp. CoH-57-MRSF-20 | reverse complement strand
AAACGGACGCGGATGTTGGCTCCGATTTTGAACAGCTCGCCTTCCTCGATGTCGTTGAACGTGAGACCGCTCCGACGTTTCGTCACAATCACACCTTCAGTCTTTGTTTTCATCATATTTTCCCCTTTTCCGCGTCCGCGAATGTAATTCCAGCCTGCGTCCGTGCATGCCCGCAGCCCGACCCCAAAATGATTGCCTTCCCATATACAGCCACGCTCACGAGCCCAATCTGCGAGTGCGGCAC
>NZ_JBXAXV010000320.1:0-244 GCF_056781955.1 Dellaglioa sp. CoH-57-MRSF-20 | reverse complement strand
GGAGAAATGTCAACCGGAAGCCACGTCGCGGGAATCTTGACGACGGCGCGCTTTTTGTCGAGGTCATTCAGCTGAATCACGAGGTCCGCAAAACCAACGTTCTGGTGGTTTTTGGGCACGAAGTTCGATATGTGCGACAGATTGACCACATAGAGCGGACCTATGTAGTTCGGGTTGCGCATGTGATAAACGCCATCGTCTTGGTTCCAGTCCTGCACAACGGTGCGTGGCAGGTCCCGAATGT
>NZ_JBXAXV010000319.1:0-244 GCF_056781955.1 Dellaglioa sp. CoH-57-MRSF-20 | reverse complement strand
CAGCGGCTTTATCGCCTTCCGCATCCGAATACGGAACAGCCGATCGGTGGAAACCATTGAAGCATGCTTCGTATCCCTCTTCCCACGGGCCGTCGTCGGTGTACGAGTTCATCCTTCGGTCCCGTCCCCGTTGTCCGGATCGTAATCGTCTTCGACGCCATCGCCATCTTCGTCACAGCTGTCGTCGTAGTCCTGATCGCTGTCCGCCGCGTTCCACCCGTCGAACCAGTCCATCGACTCGTCG
>NZ_JBXAXV010000318.1:0-245 GCF_056781955.1 Dellaglioa sp. CoH-57-MRSF-20 | reverse complement strand
AGATCCGGCTCAGTGGTTGCTGCTAAGTCTATCGGCCGCAGTCGTTGCAATTCCGTGAATCCGTCGAATTGATCGAGCATGGACTCAGCGATCGCGAACCAACTCAAAATCGTACTATCGAACGCTTCGAGTCCAACGATTTGCTGTTCGATGACCTCGCGAATCCGATCCTCAATTGCTCGAATGGCATTCTGATGGGCTGAGCGAAGGGAGTCTATCGCCGATTCGTGAGCAGCACGTTGCTT
>NZ_JBXAXV010000317.1:0-247 GCF_056781955.1 Dellaglioa sp. CoH-57-MRSF-20 | reverse complement strand
GTGGCGAAGCCCGTGGGGCAGGACGTCATCGTGGCGGGCCAGTCGCTGGAGCCGACCGAGACGAGGGCCGCCCGCACCCTGCTCTACGTCGTCCTGGCGCTCATCGCGGGCGCGGCCGTCGTCGCCGTGGCCTTCGGGGTGGACGTGCTCCTGACGACCGCGGCGCGCCGCCGCCCCACCGGCTAGCGCCGCTTGACCCCGTACCGATGCTCCGGCCGCCCGGTCGCGCCGTAGCGGAGCTCCAGCT
>NZ_JBXAXV010000316.1:0-247 GCF_056781955.1 Dellaglioa sp. CoH-57-MRSF-20 | reverse complement strand
CAGTAACGGAGACAGGGGCTTCGGCCCCTGTTTTTGATCGGAGATATGCATGCATATTAATGCGGCGACCCGGCTCGTGGCTCTCGATAACAATGTGCCCGGCACTCCGGGTACGACCATAGCGCCCGCCCAATCGTATAGGCCAGATAACGAGGCAGACCTGCACAATCGACAAGGCGATATGCATAATGATTCGCAGTCCGAACTAAAGCACGAAAGTGTTAAGCCTAAGACAAACGCGGCGCTG
>NZ_JBXAXV010000315.1:0-247 GCF_056781955.1 Dellaglioa sp. CoH-57-MRSF-20 | reverse complement strand
CCATAGCTGCGCGCTCATGGCCTGAACCGCAAGACGCACACCAACCGCAGCTGCGGCTGTATCGAGTGCCTTAGTTGGTGACAAAGACTGTGGCAGAGGCTGTTCGTATGCAGCACCCGAGTCCATAGAAAAGGTCTCGGGCATAGGTGCGGACACCGAGATTGGGTCCGTCGCGCTCTCACGCTGTATGAGTACTGTATATGGAGTGATCATTGAAACCTCACTGGGTTACTGCTATTAGTTCACC
>NZ_JBXAXV010000314.1:0-247 GCF_056781955.1 Dellaglioa sp. CoH-57-MRSF-20 | reverse complement strand
GCCAGCGGCCTTAGCCGCACCAAACAAGAACCCGGCCTTGAAACCCGACTCCTTCAGAAGCTCGGAATTGGCACGTTGCACCTCCTTGAACACGCGGAACTCGGCCACTGCCTTACGCAGTTCTCGACGCAGCGGACCCTCTTTAGAGAGTAGTGTACGCAGGTACGCCTTGTTTATCTTTGAACCATCCTTCCTCCATTTCTAAAACTGGTGAGCTGTCCCCCCCCCCCGACGGATCATCCGGCGC
>NZ_JBXAXV010000313.1:0-247 GCF_056781955.1 Dellaglioa sp. CoH-57-MRSF-20 | reverse complement strand
GAACCGAGCTTACCCAAATTTTCACGGAGCAATGATGGACCTGCTAATAGCATTGGCGTTCAATCTGCTACTCATGCTCGCTATGGCAGTTGGCGGTTGGGTTGTGGCGTGGTTTGCCACACGAAAAGATACCGAACTTGTAGGGGCTGCACCGAAGGCTATTGCTGGGTTTATGGCAGGCGCTGTGGCAGTTTGTGTTCTTGGCATGATCCTCAAGGACTGCATGCGCGCAAAGGGAGTTTTGTAA
>NZ_JBXAXV010000312.1:0-247 GCF_056781955.1 Dellaglioa sp. CoH-57-MRSF-20 | reverse complement strand
GGGACGAGAACGCGGCCGACGCAAAACATGATGCGCTGGAAGATGCGCTCTCACAATCACGGATGCTGCTGCGAATGATTGAGCGCCATCCACACATTGGAAGAATCGAGCAATGCTAAACGAAAATGGCAAACCTCGTGTTATATGCGGGTTCCCGGGTGTAGGTAAGTCCACGCTGTTCCGTCAGCTAAGTGCGGCCGGTGTCAAGATACTCGATTCTGATTCCTCGACGTTCGACAAGGCCAAC
>NZ_JBXAXV010000311.1:0-248 GCF_056781955.1 Dellaglioa sp. CoH-57-MRSF-20 | reverse complement strand
AGCTTATACCGCTCCATCGTATCCTTTGAACTATTCAAAGGGAAAAAAGCTGTGGGCGGCCAGAGACAGCTTCGTCTCTGAAACCGCGCCACACTCCTTGCACGTGATACGAACGCGTTCCTCAACACCATACTTTTTCAGCTGTGCTTCGAAGTCCTTGATAAGTGCTACCTGATCAGGTGTGCACTCACCGACGATCTCAATCCTCTGCTTGAGAGTCAGATAACCTGCTACGTGTTGGATATGCG
>NZ_JBXAXV010000310.1:0-249 GCF_056781955.1 Dellaglioa sp. CoH-57-MRSF-20 | reverse complement strand
GCGCCGCAGGCGGTGCCGGTGCCGCGCTCCGCCTGGTCGTCGACGGGCTGATCAAGGCTCGCGTCCGGATCGCCTACCCGCTGGGAACCACAGTGATCAACGTCACCGGTTCGTTCTTGCTCGGCCTGGTGACTGGCCTGGCGCTCACCCATTTTCTGCCTGTGGAATGGCGGCTGATCCTCGGAACCGGGTTCCTCGGCGGCTACACGACCTTCAGCACGGCAAGCTTCGAAACCGTTCGCCTCGAAC
>NZ_JBXAXV010000309.1:0-249 GCF_056781955.1 Dellaglioa sp. CoH-57-MRSF-20 | reverse complement strand
CTCAAGAGCTGATTGCAAGCGGCCGGGCCCCGATGCTGCGCGTGACTGCCGAACACAACATGGTGAACAACCACCCCGTGTACAGCGCGACCGAAGTCAACCGTCTCTTGCAGTACGCGCAACGCATGCGTGATTTGGCGGATCGTCTTCAGGCCCGCACGCGTCACATCGTACAGCGGGAGTCGATCTGATGCGGCCCATGTTTGCTGTACAAGTCACGAGTCGTGACGATGCCGAGCTGCACAAGAC
>NZ_JBXAXV010000308.1:0-250 GCF_056781955.1 Dellaglioa sp. CoH-57-MRSF-20 | reverse complement strand
GTACTTGGGGACAACAGATCACGATCCTGGGTGTCTCGCATGGCGAGAAGGGTCGTGCGTCAGCGGGACACGTGTACCGCTCGGCAAGGCCGCGCCACCGCGACCTTGCGCGACTGCTGAACCGTCAGTGTGCGATTCCTTGCCCGCCGTCAACGTAAATCTTTTCCCCGGTCAGGAACGTCGTTCCATGCGCAAACAGCGTCGCCACAAGCGTGCCGATTTCCTCAGCACTACCGGGACGACCCCGCGG
>NZ_JBXAXV010000307.1:0-250 GCF_056781955.1 Dellaglioa sp. CoH-57-MRSF-20 | reverse complement strand
GAACAGGGTACACGCTTTGCAGGTCGTGCATGCTGGTAATGCTGCGCGGGGCCGTCGCGAAAAAGTGCTTGCCGTCGCGGCTCACATTGATTTCGTAGTACATGATACCCCCTTAATTGTACACGTGGCGGCCCAGCGCGGCGGCCTGAATCACACAATCCACCGTGTACGAGTGCGCGTCGTGATCCGGATCGATGATCGCTCGATACAGGTCGGCACGAATCCAACCCGCGACCAGTGCATGCGACCC
>NZ_JBXAXV010000306.1:0-250 GCF_056781955.1 Dellaglioa sp. CoH-57-MRSF-20 | reverse complement strand
AGTCGGCGGCTGCAAGTACACCCCGCTCTGCGGCCAGGACGACAAGGTCCTCTCCGAGATCATCGTCCTGCGCCCGTACGAGGACGTCATCTGGTTCTCGCACTCCGACGCCGACATCAGCCTCTGGGCCTACGGGCTGGCGCTCGCCGGCGGCTACGACTTGACGGTCTCCGGGGCCGGTGTCGCGCCCTTCCAGGGGCATGGGCCGAAGGCCACCGCGGTCCTCGCGCCGCTCGTCGAGGCCGACCTC
>NZ_JBXAXV010000305.1:0-251 GCF_056781955.1 Dellaglioa sp. CoH-57-MRSF-20 | reverse complement strand
ATGAGGACGAAGAAGAAGAAGAACTGTTCTAAGTTCTCGTCGGGTCCGGGACAACCGGACGAGAATGATGGGTGGGGGCGGAAGCTTCCGCCCTTTTCCCGTTTATGGAGACAGAAATGGAACAGCCAATTGAGTTCCTTCAGCTGTATTCAAGGCAGTGCAAAACGTGCAAACATTTGGACCCAGAAGAAACAAAGGCATACACTAAATGCCACTTCTCTAAGGGTAACGAAGATTGTCCAGCCCGCGAA
>NZ_JBXAXV010000304.1:0-251 GCF_056781955.1 Dellaglioa sp. CoH-57-MRSF-20 | reverse complement strand
CATTAAACCATGGGCGCGCAGCAAGCCTTTATCGCGCGTGTCAATCGCGATGGTGTCGCCCGCTTTTGCATCCGGCTCGCGGGCGGCTCGGCTAACGGTCTGTATGTGACGGCTGGGGGTGTCACGACAGAAGCCCGTAAGGCCCTGCTATGGGCTCGCGGCCCTGACGCAAGCGGCGCGGCCTGTACCGTCTACGGCTACAGGCTTTTGCATGCGAACCGCCCCGCCGACGTGTGCGCCGCTTATGGTGC
>NZ_JBXAXV010000303.1:0-251 GCF_056781955.1 Dellaglioa sp. CoH-57-MRSF-20 | reverse complement strand
CGTATACACTATTGACATCAATGACTTATGTGATGAAATGTGTTTTGCGGTTATTAATGAGGATGCTTGGCTATGGCATAGAAGATTAGGTCATGCTAGCATGAAACTAATCACTCAAGTATCATCTAGAGAACTTGTAAGAGGAATTCCTCATATCAAGTTCATCAAAGACAATGTATGTGATGCTTGCCAATTAGGTAAACAAATTAAGGGTAGTTTCAAAGCTAAGAATCAAATAAGCACCTCTAGGC
>NZ_JBXAXV010000302.1:0-251 GCF_056781955.1 Dellaglioa sp. CoH-57-MRSF-20 | reverse complement strand
GAAAGGCGGTTCTCTACGTGCCGACATAATGGCGGTGCACGTCAAAAACGAAATCGTCATGGTAGAAGTCAAATCCTCATGGGCTGACTTCAAAGTCGATAATGACAATGGCAAGTGGCGGAAGTATCTGCCATTTTGCAATCGCATGTACTTTGCATGCGGTGCTGCCACGTATGAAAAAATTAAACCCCGCCTCCCACCGGAGGTCGGGGTATTTGTCGTTCGGTACTTCAAAGACAAGAAATACAACA
>NZ_JBXAXV010000301.1:0-251 GCF_056781955.1 Dellaglioa sp. CoH-57-MRSF-20 | reverse complement strand
CGTACGATCTGTTCATCGAATTGGACAAACACGCATAAGGATTTGGGTAAGTCATGCACGTTATTCAGGCAATCGAGTTGGAAAAAGTTGGGCCGTACCAGAAGCCGGTGCGGTTTGAGCCGCCGTGCGGGGTTAGCACCATTTATGGGCTGAACCGCGCTGCGGGCAAGGCATCGCAAAACTCGAATGGGGTAGGCAAATCATTGCTCTTCTCAGTGTTGCCTGAAGTGATGTATGACGAACCGCAAATC
>NZ_JBXAXV010000300.1:0-251 GCF_056781955.1 Dellaglioa sp. CoH-57-MRSF-20 | reverse complement strand
GCTCACCGTTTCGCACCTGTACGTCGGTAGCCACCAGCACCTGCCGGTGCCCCTTATACGGAGTGTAACCGCCGATGAAGTCACTGCCGAAGCAAATCGGGCAACTGGAATCGGCGTACCCTGTAAGACCTGTATCCATATCCCCAAGAACCTGATTGACCGTCTCTTCAAGAACAGGGCCGTTGTCACCAAATCCGTTTCCGTTGATTAGGTCTGCAAAGGGAATATCGTCAACATCTGCGGTGCTTGGT
>NZ_JBXAXV010000299.1:0-252 GCF_056781955.1 Dellaglioa sp. CoH-57-MRSF-20 | reverse complement strand
GGCATCTCCAATCTGGCAGTTCCCGCAAACTTCTCGAAGACGCTTGCTCAGGCTCTCCGAGCGCAGGCGACAAAGGGGACGGAAGAGTACGATCCGGATCGACCGCCGGACCTGTTCGAAGGAATGGCGCACGCTGCTATTCAATCGCTCGTCGAGCAAGGCGCGTACAGTCCTATTCCGACTCGTCTTCATCCCGATCAAGTCGACTGGGTTGTGAATTCTCTGGTGAGCTTGGTGTGAAGATCGGCAACC
>NZ_JBXAXV010000298.1:0-252 GCF_056781955.1 Dellaglioa sp. CoH-57-MRSF-20 | reverse complement strand
GTCGTGGCTCGTCGGTCATGTCGCGACGCGAAGTGGCGGGTAGGCCGCTTTCCGCGGAATTGCCCGGGGCAATTCTGGCAAGCCGACGCGAGGGGCCAGAACGACAAGAGCATCAAGTAGGCCCGAAAAGCCGATCGGATGATCGCGACCGGTCGCGCAGTTCTGCCGGGCGTGAAAATTGCGCTGGTAATGCTACGCCAGGCGCCGAAGCTCCCCGGCCACCAGAACAGCTTTCACCGCTACCCTCGTGGG
>NZ_JBXAXV010000297.1:0-252 GCF_056781955.1 Dellaglioa sp. CoH-57-MRSF-20 | reverse complement strand
GCCAGTCCACGCCTGCCGTAGCGATCGAGCGGCCGCCGGCTGACTGGCGGTCATAGACCACAGCAGACGGCCTGAGCATGATCGGGTGTGGAAGAGCCGCCTCGATCGAGTGAGTGGCCTAGCGTTCGCGGGCGTCGTCACCGCGGGAGCGGTCGCGTTCGTCGCGGGCGCGCTCGGCAGCTCTCTGTTCTGCCGCGCGATCGCGCTGCTGCGTCTTCGGGTTGATCCCAACCTGTCGGAGCTGTTCGGCGC
>NZ_JBXAXV010000296.1:0-252 GCF_056781955.1 Dellaglioa sp. CoH-57-MRSF-20 | reverse complement strand
AAGTGCGCAATAATGCAGTTCTGCGTGTCGATTATGTGCACGATCCTGCGCGTCAACCCATCGTCGGCCTCAACGAGAAACCGGAAAGCGATTCGGAGAAAGTTCAAATCGCACTAGGCGGCCTGCGCCTTACGTTCAAGTTCGACAAGTTCGATCAACGTTCGCGCAAGCTCCCGACGAAGCCGGGACGTGATCAGCAGGTGGAACACGAACACGGATATGTTCATACCGTGATCGAGATCAAGAAGGGTG
>NZ_JBXAXV010000295.1:0-256 GCF_056781955.1 Dellaglioa sp. CoH-57-MRSF-20 | reverse complement strand
CCGGTTGGTGGGAAATACGGGCCAAGGTTGTGGCACGCGATGGCAACAAGTGCCGGGCCATAGTGGGCGGCAAGCAATGCCTGCGCCCTGCTGTGGAAGTACATCACATAGTGCCTCTCTCACGGGGCGGCACCAACACGATGTCGAATCTCCTATCGCTGTGCAAAAGCTGCCACGACAAACGCCATAACCATCTGCATCGAGCGCGCGGCGCTCACAACCATTGAGGAATACACAATGCCTAACAGCAAGCTCC
>NZ_JBXAXV010000294.1:0-256 GCF_056781955.1 Dellaglioa sp. CoH-57-MRSF-20 | reverse complement strand
AGCTTGTACACACCGTAGAAAAACACGACCACACAAAGTAGGTCTAGTGGTGTCAGGGTCAATGTTGCATCGTAAGTCGCGTCCACGCGGCTGCTCCTTAATTTTCGCTCAGCATTTAAATATGGTCGGAGTGACAGGATTCGAACCTGCGACCCTCTGATCCCAAATCAGATGCGCTACCGGGCTGCGCTACACTCCGTTATTCTTTACTGACAGGACTCGCAAATGCCGTCGTCCTGATCCTGAGGCTTGATGC
>NZ_JBXAXV010000293.1:0-258 GCF_056781955.1 Dellaglioa sp. CoH-57-MRSF-20 | reverse complement strand
TCCTCAGACTCAGCCAAGGTTACTGATTCAGTCGCTGCTGGTGCCTCTTTATCTTCAGAAAGCGACTGCTCCTGACTATCTGATGGTTGTTCTACTGGAGTAGATTCGGTTGCTTCCACCTTTGGAGAATTATCAGCTCCCGTTTCTACCACCTCATCCGCTAAAGCAGTTCCTACCGATAGATTCAGTAACAAGGCTGAACTCATCAGCCATAGCGTTAATGTCCGTTTTTTCATCATAAACTCCTTTCAATTACTT
>NZ_JBXAXV010000292.1:0-258 GCF_056781955.1 Dellaglioa sp. CoH-57-MRSF-20 | reverse complement strand
ACGGTGGCCAAACAGCTGCCGCTGCGGGAACCGCCACAGGCTCTGCGTGGCTGGGTGGTTCTACCACAGGTCCCGCGATTAGGACAACCGCGCTTTACCGATACTCTGATGATGCGGTGAGTAGCGGTACCGCGCTTCAACAGCCCGATCAGGGCATGTGCGCAGTGAGCGATAACCCCGGGAATTTCTAAATGCACTATAAAACAAACCGACAAAACCACGATTTCCAAATCGCATTCTTCCTCGTTGGTTCGTGCC
>NZ_JBXAXV010000291.1:0-258 GCF_056781955.1 Dellaglioa sp. CoH-57-MRSF-20 | reverse complement strand
AGCACCGTCATGGTGGTGAAAAGCCTCGTGCCGCAGACTTCAAGATCACGATGGATGATGCACGTTTCTTGCGTTGTCTGAACTTGGGTCATCTGTCTCTCGAATACCCATCGTATGGTCTCAAGGAGTGGGGCGATCTGGTGTACAATGCGATGTGCGAGATCGAAAGGTCTGGCTATATCGGGAAATTCATGAACAAGAAGATGAAGTTTCTGATGCGCCCCGCCTTTGATTTGAAGCGCAACGATTTGAGGGGGG
>NZ_JBXAXV010000290.1:0-259 GCF_056781955.1 Dellaglioa sp. CoH-57-MRSF-20 | reverse complement strand
GGACTGGCAGCGGCAAATTGTTCGAGATCCCAAGACAAATTGGAAATCACGTTTGCGTCTACATCGCCTTCGCGTGGCCAAACGAGCGGGATCTGGTCTGAATCAACTTCCATGCACGCGGGTGCGACTGTTACCGAGTGACTTGTCACCTGTCGTCTCCTCGACCAAACAATCGACAGGCTTTGGCAGCCAGCTTGGAAGCGTAATCGGCGACGGTTTGAGGCGTCGCATTCACTAGCTGTCCAGTGACCTGCTGGAC
>NZ_JBXAXV010000289.1:0-259 GCF_056781955.1 Dellaglioa sp. CoH-57-MRSF-20 | reverse complement strand
CTTCCGAGTAGTCGAATACAGCACGGTATCCCCAACGACAGAAGAAGTCATACAGCACGTCGCGCATGCGGTCGATGGAGGCGCGTGCCTTCGAGAACTGGGGGTCCTTCCTCGAGACCTCGAACACCATGTCTTTCGACTTGATGGTGGCGGTAGCAGATTCCGCTTTCTTCTGCCAAGTGGTGCCAACCTTCGAGAGGAACGGATCAAGAATCTCGTCCTTGAAATTGACGCCGATCCCGCGAATGTTGTGCTGGTC
>NZ_JBXAXV010000288.1:0-259 GCF_056781955.1 Dellaglioa sp. CoH-57-MRSF-20 | reverse complement strand
CCTGCGCACAGGCCGCCGTCGCACTGTCGGCCACGCGTGCACCCAGCTCGGCCATGCGTCGAGCCTTTCCGGAATGCCTGTTCCAGACGACCACGTCCTCGCCCTGTCCAATCAGCGAGACGGCGATCGCGGATCCCATCGCGCCGAGGCCGAGGACAGCAATCAAATTGCTCATTCGCATACCTTTTCGATGTCGTTTATCACGTTGCCGGGAGGCAGCCATCACGCCGCCCGGATCACAAGGTCATTGGACTTGATC
>NZ_JBXAXV010000287.1:0-259 GCF_056781955.1 Dellaglioa sp. CoH-57-MRSF-20 | reverse complement strand
CAATGGGCGACGCGGTTGGCGGCTGTTACTGGCTGCTGATCGCGGTTCTTGCCCAGACCCTCATCATCGAACATAAACAGGAGTGTGGTCAATGAGGTCTATTCCGTCGATCCTGATGTATGTGTGTGCTGCATTCAACATGCTGTACGCCGTGGCCATTAACATGGGCGGCAACACCCAGCTGGCTACGTATCATCTGCTGTGGGCCGTGCTCGACTACATGATTGCTGCCAAGATCGCGGAGGACGCATGACCTTCG
>NZ_JBXAXV010000286.1:0-259 GCF_056781955.1 Dellaglioa sp. CoH-57-MRSF-20 | reverse complement strand
CGTCAACGAGCATTCGCCTGAGACCATAACCAACCGGGCCACCCTGGCGAAACCCGTGTTCAATCAAACGGCATTATCCAGCAAACACTTTGACCGAGAGTTCGCGGCTATACTCCCCGGCCAACACGCGCCTTACGTTCTTCAGCAGAATGCAGCCGATACTTCCATCATTATCGAATTGCTCTCCGCAATAATGCTACAGGCGCCGCCAAAAGAATGTGTGAGCCATTGTGGGCTGCAGAGAAGTTGGGACCTCTCC
>NZ_JBXAXV010000285.1:0-260 GCF_056781955.1 Dellaglioa sp. CoH-57-MRSF-20 | reverse complement strand
CCACGAGATCTTCAACGAGACCAACAAGGAGGAGGTCTACGCCGAAGTCACCGCCTGGCTCGACCCCCGCATCCCCGCCCGCACCTGACCCTCGAGTACGCCCAAATTCTGCCCCAAACAGTCGAGTACGCAGATTATCGACGTACTCGGCTGTTTCTGGTGGAATTTGTGAGGAGTCGGCGGTGACCGGCGCGGGTTCTAGGCTGGTCTCATGCATGGTGAGTACAAGGTGCCCGGTGGCAAGCTCGTCGTCGTCGACC
>NZ_JBXAXV010000284.1:0-260 GCF_056781955.1 Dellaglioa sp. CoH-57-MRSF-20 | reverse complement strand
CTGACAACTGGTCCGCGATCTACGGCCTGCAGGCGTACGCCAACCTCGCCACGCGCTGGGCGGCGAGCGACCCGAGCTGGACATCGGAGGCGAGCTGGGCGAGCGCCACCGCCGCGGGGATCGACANCGCCCTCAACAACTACCTCACCACCTTCACCCGCCCGCGGATGAACACGGGTGCCTACGACGCCTGCCTCGATCACTGCGGGATGGACCACTACGGCTACAGCGGGAACACCATCGGCTCCACGATGATGGAC
>NZ_JBXAXV010000283.1:0-260 GCF_056781955.1 Dellaglioa sp. CoH-57-MRSF-20 | reverse complement strand
TCACCACCATAGTTGCGCGGTATCACGTGGTGCACTTCACTAGACGCGGGGCCCGGGGGTGTGGAGTCTGTGAACCGCTGCTCGCACACCCAACAGTGCGGCAGGATAATGTGCTTAACCTGCGGGGCCATTTGCGTACCCCAACGCCATTTCCTGATAGAACTCGGATGCCGGGGCCCGGCTCAGTTCTCGCTCCTTGATAACCTCACCCCCAAAATTCAAAGGTGCGCCGATCAGGGCGTCAGCCACGCTGTTCACAA
>NZ_JBXAXV010000282.1:0-260 GCF_056781955.1 Dellaglioa sp. CoH-57-MRSF-20 | reverse complement strand
ACCACGGCACCCAGCGCAATACGCGTTTCGCGATCATCCACATTGATTGGGGTGAGGTCCAGAGGGTCTGCGAAACCTGCGATCTCATACTTTCCGCCGCTGACCTTACCATATACGACCAGCACATCACCGACAGTGCTGCCCGGATACGTCGAGAACATCACGCCGTCAATCTTCTTGCCAAGATCGCCTTCCGCGCGGCGATCGACCACCTCGTCGCCAATCGTGAGCCCGTGGCGTGCTTCGAGAACGTCTACGGC
>NZ_JBXAXV010000281.1:0-260 GCF_056781955.1 Dellaglioa sp. CoH-57-MRSF-20 | reverse complement strand
CCCCGTTGTAGGTCAGAATAGCGATCGTCGCATCGACGGACGGTGCGTCAGTCACGTTCTCTCCGGATCTCCTCGTAGGTGCGCTCGATCCCGGTGTAGAGGCCGACAGGCTCCTCCAGCGGTCCGAACTCGCTCGTATAGCGGGCGGTGTCCAGCACGACGCGGTCGACGAACGTCGGCGGCGAGGGGCGGACGTCCACCGCGAAGTCCACGCCGGTCACGTCGCGGAGCGTCTGCAGGATCTCGGACACCGACGACCC
>NZ_JBXAXV010000280.1:0-261 GCF_056781955.1 Dellaglioa sp. CoH-57-MRSF-20 | reverse complement strand
CGAACTGCTCCAGCGCGTGCTGGGCGACGACACCTCCGGCAAGCCCGTCCGCGAGCCCGCCACCGGCGACCTGATCGGCTACGCGCCGCTGCACACCGCGGACGACCTGGAAGCGGCGATCAGCCGCGCCGAGCAGGCGCAACCCGCGTGGGCCGCCCTGGGGGATGCCGCTCGCGCGGACGCGATCCGCCGGGCCGCCGACCTGGTCGACGCGTCGTCCGAGGCCCTCGTTGAACTCCTCGCCCGCGAGCAGGGCAAGCC
>NZ_JBXAXV010000279.1:0-261 GCF_056781955.1 Dellaglioa sp. CoH-57-MRSF-20 | reverse complement strand
ATTTACTACATGTCAACAACTTTGTTGCAACTCGTACCGAATTATCATGAGCAGACGCCCAAGATGATTCTCACCGACGCCATTACACCGGCCCCAGATGATGTCACCCCACGTATTGGTCTCTTCAAGGTAAGCCTGACCTGTGTCGAGCAGCCATTTCCGCAACTCGGGGTCACGGAACTTGGCGCGCAGCACCCGTAGCATCGCCTCAAACTTGTAGCTCTTATCCCAATCGGGACGAAGCGCAGCAGACTTTCCCAC
>NZ_JBXAXV010000278.1:0-262 GCF_056781955.1 Dellaglioa sp. CoH-57-MRSF-20 | reverse complement strand
CCCTGGGTCAGACAACATGCTGAGCATCAGCTTGGTGACCCGGATGGGTCAAATCTAATGTGCTGCGCAACGCCCCAAGTGGGTCACTTCTAGGTCGCTGTTGACAACGTCCCCGCGCTTTAACACGGCCGAGCTGAATCTGAAATATCAGCTGACACCTGTATTTCTACTTGGCGTCGCGTATGCGTATACGCGTACAAGCACCTACGGAACACAGACTGGCGCGAGTTATCAGCAGTGGAATCTTGGGGCAGACTATTTC
>NZ_JBXAXV010000277.1:0-262 GCF_056781955.1 Dellaglioa sp. CoH-57-MRSF-20 | reverse complement strand
ATGCGATTCGATACCGCGCGCTGTGCACTATTCATGGTCTTACTCGATTCCTTGTTAATCGGTAGGCGTAGAATAACACGGGGCCGTGCGGCACGCAATACACGTGATTTATATGGGGTTATTTGTGTACGTGCGGGTTCCATGCTAATATACGGCATCAGCTAATCACGTAGGGGCTATCATGATTCTGGCACTGTTGAACGCGGCTCGGGCCGCTGGCGGGAACGTAGAGCGCTGCGCGCAGGACGCGTATGCGCGGGCC
>NZ_JBXAXV010000276.1:0-262 GCF_056781955.1 Dellaglioa sp. CoH-57-MRSF-20 | reverse complement strand
CACTACCCCTACGAATCACAATGGGGCGACCTTGCCTGCAACGAACCGCTGATCGAACACGGCACCAACCCGGCCACATTTTTCGACTGGGCCTCTGACGGGTACCCGTCAGAGGCGGAGTACCTGTTCTGGTCTCGGCACATCTGCGGGCTCGCCTGCCTGCGATCCGTGCTGCGCGCCTGGACCCCACATCAGGGCGAGATTGCCATGTATGAGCTCATCCAACGGGCGCAGCAGCGGAACGCGCTTGTCCGTGCTGAGG
>NZ_JBXAXV010000275.1:0-263 GCF_056781955.1 Dellaglioa sp. CoH-57-MRSF-20 | reverse complement strand
GCAAATGGGGTAAAACATGAGTACGCCATATCAAGAAATCTATAAGTATCAGGTGGATTGGCCCTCGACGGACTCAACAGAAAACAGGCGTCTTGGGTATCGCTACCCGCGCAGTATTCTGCTGCCTCCATATCTAGCGGCTAATCCATACTACGTGGATTACACAAATGCCATCGACAATGTGTTCGAGGGACAAGTCGATATCAAGACCGAGATTTTGCAGAATCTGCGTAACATGTGGGTGACTAATCCCCCGCTCGAAC
>NZ_JBXAXV010000274.1:0-263 GCF_056781955.1 Dellaglioa sp. CoH-57-MRSF-20 | reverse complement strand
ATACTGTACAGGTCTTGTGCGGTGAAACTCATTAACCCTCCCTCGGAGTCGTCAAAACACACTGCTGATCCTGAGGAATGCGTTCTTGAAGACGCGTGATCTGATGCTCTTGAGCCGAGATCAACTCTTCCACAGTGTCTACTCCGTAGAACGAAGCTAGAAACTGAAAGTTCTCCAAGCCCGGTGTCGAGAACCCTGTATTGCGCACGGACCGCGCCCAGCGCACGAAGCTGAACGCGGATTCCGTGAGTTCAGTTCGGTCC
>NZ_JBXAXV010000273.1:0-264 GCF_056781955.1 Dellaglioa sp. CoH-57-MRSF-20 | reverse complement strand
AATGAGGCCGACCATATCAATCTTGCGTCTGCCACGGGTGATCTGGCGGTCCCGCGTGTCGGTGAGGTCATCCGCTTCGAGGCCGCCACCTCGGTTGATTACGAGGTGGCGGAGGTTGTGTACCACATCGCGCAGGGTACCAACCTCCGACAGCGCATTTCTGTATTTCTCGCCCGTATCGGCTGAATCACCCAAACTCAAGGAGAAGAAGTAAATGCTGGATAAATCGATCATTGCTGAACGCCGTGCTCAACTCGACACGAT
>NZ_JBXAXV010000272.1:0-265 GCF_056781955.1 Dellaglioa sp. CoH-57-MRSF-20 | reverse complement strand
GGTGAGGACGTCGGGAAACGTGCCCTCTCGCCCCTGATGCCAGAGTTCTTCCTGTCTCTGAAAGTCGTGCCGCGACTCCAGCGGCAGGCCGGCAGCGTCGAAGGAGGGGGCTTCCTCGAACTCCTCTTCGCCAGGAAGCGGTTCCGGCGCAGGCCACGAACGCTTAGTGGCCCAGATCCCGGCCGAGTCGACCCCCACGACAGTAAGCGGCCCGATGTCAACGCCGGTGGCCATTCCGTCCGCGCTGATCCGAACAGCCGTGGAC
>NZ_JBXAXV010000271.1:0-265 GCF_056781955.1 Dellaglioa sp. CoH-57-MRSF-20 | reverse complement strand
CTTTATGAATGTAGTCCGGATTGAGAAAAGAATGGCCATATGCGCTAAGCTTTGTCTCAGTGTATCGAGCTGCTGCGGCCCCGTCAACCATCGATCCCCAGTTGCCGGAGCCCAGCATTGTAGGCGTGCTCTGATTCACGAGCGTGACCAGTGCGTCGTAAGCCGCGATGTCGCCGTGTGGGTGATAACGACCAACCACGTCACCGACTACGCGTGCCGATTTGATGAAGCGCTTCTCGTGATGCGACGCGCCCCACAGGATACG
>NZ_JBXAXV010000270.1:0-266 GCF_056781955.1 Dellaglioa sp. CoH-57-MRSF-20 | reverse complement strand
GATCTGGGTCGGGTGTGTTCCGAAGCGCTCCTCGCACTCACGCACCCACCCGTAATGCGGCGAGCAGATGAACTCACAAAACCACGCGATCGCCAGCTGGTAATGCCGCATCGTTGACGCCGCCAGCCGCTGCACTGAGACTAGATCAAGCATCCACTCGTCCAGCATCGACGCGGACCACTCCCATGGCCACGTTTGCGCGTAAGCCTGGAATCTGCGAACGATCCGCAACCGTTCGGTGACAGTCCCCAGCTGCAACCGCCGCC
>NZ_JBXAXV010000269.1:0-266 GCF_056781955.1 Dellaglioa sp. CoH-57-MRSF-20 | reverse complement strand
GCGATTCGACACCGGGGAGGCCGCGAAGCGTCATCCAAGCGACAACTGCTTCGGGGAGTGGGCGAAGCCTCGCCCACGGATAGTCGTCCACGATCGCCTCTCCACTTGAGCTCGACCAAACGATCTGGCAATGTCAGAACTGGTTAATAAGATAGACGCATGGAGGCGCAAAGTCACCAGCTGTCCGGGAAAGACAGCGGAGAAGGAACGCGCCAATGGCAGAGGAAGAAAACTTCGACACCATCGCAGCCCTCGTACGCCACAAC
>NZ_JBXAXV010000268.1:0-268 GCF_056781955.1 Dellaglioa sp. CoH-57-MRSF-20 | reverse complement strand
GCCTGTATGCGCGCGTGCAGCTCGTCAGCGGCCGCGACCAGGATGCATTGCTGGTCGACGACAAGGCCGTGCTGACCGACCAGGACCGCAAGTACGTCTACGTGATCGGCCCCGGCGACAAGGCGTTGCGCCGTGACGTGACGATCGGCCGCGAGCTCGACGGCGAGCGGATCGTCGAGAAGGGGCTGCAGTCGGGCGACCGAGTGGTGGTCGACGGCGTGCAGCGCATCTACTATCCGGGCGCGCAGGTCAAGCCGAAGGCGCTGCC
>NZ_JBXAXV010000267.1:0-269 GCF_056781955.1 Dellaglioa sp. CoH-57-MRSF-20 | reverse complement strand
ACACCCGAGCACGAAGGGCCTCTGCATGTTTCTCGTCCTCAGCATCGAGAACGATCGTGCCTGCGTGCGGATGCGCCTGTTCGTAGCGGAGAGCCTGCGACACCAGCGTAGCGTCAGGTGTCATGCGTTCCCAATAGGTACGCCCTTGAAGATGATACACGTTCTCGTGGCTCATTGTTCGTCCCAATACAGTGCGTCAGCGCGGCCCATGAATACGTCGCGCGCGAGCTTGAGGCGCGTAACCAGATTGCCGATAGGGCCCCGGTCGA
>NZ_JBXAXV010000266.1:0-269 GCF_056781955.1 Dellaglioa sp. CoH-57-MRSF-20 | reverse complement strand
ATATTAAGTGGCACAATATTTAACTACACTTTCATATTTCCTTTCAACCAGTACAACAAAATCTGGAATGTTTCATGCTCTGACAGCTACAACAGGACAAACAGCAATAATTATAATGTTTCTTTAATAAGAGACAACATTGCGCCAGCGGCGGATTTTAATCTGAGCAGCACCACAATCGAGGCAAAATATCAGGACTTGACATTCAATTTCACCCTGCCAAGCGATTCAGCGGCAAACTATTTCAACTTGACATACCCTGACGGCTC
>NZ_JBXAXV010000265.1:0-269 GCF_056781955.1 Dellaglioa sp. CoH-57-MRSF-20 | reverse complement strand
CAGTAGAAGGCGTCGCCGAGATGAGTGCTACGAGTTCGAGGACCACGAGTTTGCTGCCCGGGAGGACGAGCAGCAGAGCGAGGATATTCACAACGCGGGCCCAGGTTGTTCGTGCGTTGCGGACGCGTGACAGGATGCGCTTCTTCACTGCGAGGACGACCTCGAGCACGACTTTCAGCAGGATCGCGGTCAGGAGGGAGGACCAGAGGTCACCTGCGGGAACGGCTGGGTGAGGATGTGAGGTGAAGCCTCCGTTGGCTCAGCAGTAC
>NZ_JBXAXV010000264.1:0-269 GCF_056781955.1 Dellaglioa sp. CoH-57-MRSF-20 | reverse complement strand
GGGGGATACCTTACGCGTAGAATTAGACCCCCTGTTTCCTGCACTACCCGGCTGGGTCGCGAGACGGGGTTTCCGGGGGATACCTTAGCACTCCTAATTTGGGGCCCCATTCCTAAAAACCGGGACGGGGTGGGGGCCCTTTGTCCAATTGATTCCGGCTATCGGCCCCATAGTTATTTCCAATTGGCCCGGCACCCGATTCCTATTCATAATCGGGGTCATCGGCTCACTGAGCCATTAACCGCTGACGCTGAGGAACAGAAAATGAC
>NZ_JBXAXV010000263.1:0-270 GCF_056781955.1 Dellaglioa sp. CoH-57-MRSF-20 | reverse complement strand
ATGCATACTGAGTGTCCTACGAGTACGGCAGTCCGAGACGACGATGCAACTTTCTCTTCCCCGTCACTTGTGGGTCCTCTAAAACTGGGAATTGCTTAAACTGCCTTCGCCACCGCCGCACATACCTGAGCACGGTCCACAGTGTAAGGCCCGGAGCAGTTTAGGCAGTTCAGCTCAACGATGCGCAAATCTGTCACATCTTCGACAACTTCGCAAACATCCATGACATACGCACGCGGTGCCGTAGGATGGTGCACCGTCTTGTGATAC
>NZ_JBXAXV010000262.1:0-270 GCF_056781955.1 Dellaglioa sp. CoH-57-MRSF-20 | reverse complement strand
GCTTGCTTTCGCACGATCATCCCAAAATAGCGTACAGGCCCAAAACCACACTTCACTCGCCTGGGAAAAACGTCCCGCACGCTATCGGGATTACTCTATAAAATTGGGAATCCCAAGTTAGTCCTTCTTGTGCTCACCACCGGCCTTAGCATGCTTGCGTTCAAGGATGCCCTTGGCGTGTTCCACTTTCGACTTCTGTTCATCGCTCAGGTTTTTGCCTCCGCGATTCAGATAGAACGAGATTGACTGAATTGCTTTGCCGGTATTTCC
>NZ_JBXAXV010000261.1:0-270 GCF_056781955.1 Dellaglioa sp. CoH-57-MRSF-20 | reverse complement strand
CCCATGTATGCCCTGCCCTCGGTTCGTGAGTTTGATGAGCTGAAGAAGATTCTAGACGAACAACACAACATTATCCTCGGGGCCCAGCTCAACGACGGCATTTCGCTTCGGGACTTCATTGCCACGTTTCAGGCGCGGCTCGATGGGAATTCGGCATCCATCATCCGGACCGTGAAGCTGGCAGGTGATGAGGCGGAACGCGTAAAGGACGGAGCCGTTAAGGACCACAGTATGTCCTGCGATCTCTCGAAAGCTGGAATCGATCCGCGC
>NZ_JBXAXV010000260.1:0-270 GCF_056781955.1 Dellaglioa sp. CoH-57-MRSF-20 | reverse complement strand
CGCGACGGCTGCTGTTGCTCCAGTCTCGACACTGCCTGATGACCAGATTGTACGGGTCATGGCGTTCAATGAATTCGTTCGGTGGATTGAACGTGAATTCGCGTTCCAGCATTAAGAACCTCTTGGGGTAGTTGTGGACACTTCTTTATTTACATGGACTGAGTGGCACGCTCAAACTTGGGACGCCACGCCTTGATCGCGTGCGTGAGGCGCGAGCGCTGCATTTCCTTACCCATCAGCGTGAACATCTCAGCGTTCTCAAGGAACGCG
>NZ_JBXAXV010000259.1:0-272 GCF_056781955.1 Dellaglioa sp. CoH-57-MRSF-20 | reverse complement strand
GCTTGGAATGCTACGGCCACTGGCCACCGGCAATCCATTCGCTTTCTGAATCGCAACATCGCGGGCATCAAGAAGTTGGAGCGTGCGGAAGCGATCGAATTGACGATCACGAAGAAACAGTAATACAAAGGAGTGCCGGATGGCTGAAGTAAAGCCGATCACGGTGCATGCGCGGGAGTCTTTTCTAATACCCAAGNAGAGTCTTCAGCTAGATGTTCGTGACGAATTGATTGAGAAGTACAAGTTCCGATTCTACGAGGATAAGAACCGCA
>NZ_JBXAXV010000258.1:0-272 GCF_056781955.1 Dellaglioa sp. CoH-57-MRSF-20 | reverse complement strand
CATCGCGCAGACCACTCATGTACTGGTCTGGTGCCTCCATATTCGACAGAGCTTCGGTACTCACGATCCGCGACTCGAACTGCCCTTTCTCGGCACCAGCCTGAAGCCGTTGGCGCGCGGGGTTCGTGTGGTACGTGATTAGGGTCTTCCCAGTATTACTAATCGTGGTTTTAGCCACGTTCGTAATGTGGAGCACGGAATCAAAACGTGGGAACTTTAGATAAATGGCGCGGAAAGCGGCAGTTACCATCTCCCCCCTCAAATCGTCGCGC
>NZ_JBXAXV010000257.1:0-273 GCF_056781955.1 Dellaglioa sp. CoH-57-MRSF-20 | reverse complement strand
AGCGTCTTTAGCTTCAGCGGCTCGATTTTCTTACCGAGCGCCTCAATCAACGGCTGTCTTTGCACTCCGCCCGCCCATCTTAGTATGTCGTTCTCCCCGAGAAAATCGAAAAGCATGATTGAACCGGCGATTCGACGATTGATCGTTTTCCAGTCCATATCGGACGGTGCCGAACACTTGTCGCCGGCGTCCGCGTAAATCTTTTGGAGCTGGGCGCGTGCCAGCCGGCGCGACGGGTAGGAATCCAGAATGACGGCAAACCCCACAGCAAGC
>NZ_JBXAXV010000256.1:0-273 GCF_056781955.1 Dellaglioa sp. CoH-57-MRSF-20 | reverse complement strand
GGAACAAGCAAGACGCGCGTGGCGCGAGCGCGGAATGGACGGGGCATCGCGCAATCCCTACAACAAGGATGATCCGCGATTCTTCATGTGGCGTAATCACTTCGAAGAAGCTAAGTGGGAGGACGAGGCATTTGACGAATGTGATTTTGGAGTTGACGACGAGTAAATAGCGGCGTACACTGCGCGCATTGACTACACAACGGAGGGAACATGAGCGCACAATACAACGCAGCAGACGACTACTTCGAAGCCGACGATTTCGATCCGCTGCAC
>NZ_JBXAXV010000255.1:0-275 GCF_056781955.1 Dellaglioa sp. CoH-57-MRSF-20 | reverse complement strand
CGACCTGTTCAACGCTGATGGCGATCCCCTTGTAGTGGACACCGTATGCTCGCAACACCACTTTGATCAGAATCTTCCGGAACCACCTTGGCAGGATATTAGAGGCACCGACACATGGACGTTTGCATATGCTATGACCGGCCACAGCGCACAGGGCTCTCAGTGGGATCGCACGCTCATCATCGACGAGTCTGATGTGTTTGCTGACCAGAAGTGGGAACATTTGTACACCCAATTGACGCGGACCGCAGTATCCGCAAATTTGTACCTATGAA
>NZ_JBXAXV010000254.1:0-275 GCF_056781955.1 Dellaglioa sp. CoH-57-MRSF-20 | reverse complement strand
CGTCGTCTTCGTCTTCTTCCTCGTCCTCTTCTTCGTCTTCCTCGACGACCTTCTTCTTGCCCTTGGCCGGAGCCTTCTTCTTGCTCACAGGCTCGTCTTCTTCGTCTTCCTCATCTTCGGACTCGTCGTCTTCATCCTCTTCTTCGTCTTCATCTTCGACGACCGGCTGCTTCTTGCCCTTCGCGGCCTTTGCCGGTGCTGCCTTTGCCTTCGACTTAGGAGCCGGGGTTTCGTCGTCTTCCTCTTCCTCGTCGTCTTGATCTTCAGCGTCAACA
>NZ_JBXAXV010000253.1:0-276 GCF_056781955.1 Dellaglioa sp. CoH-57-MRSF-20 | reverse complement strand
GCTCGGTGCCAGCAAATACGACGGCAAATTACGATCGCTATCGTCTTTACGCAAACGCGCGCGAAAGTACCCCTTCTGCTCACCACGCACCATTACCGGCAGGTAGATGAGCTTCGTCTTCGACCACGTATCGTAGTCGTCGAGCCATTTGACACACATCTTGCCGCCCAATTCGAGTAGCAAGTTCGTGGGTATAGAGCGCCACTTTTTATCAGCAGGTAGGCGCGAGAACTTGAGACGTTCCTCAACGTAGTCGCGCTGTTCCATCGATTCTAC
>NZ_JBXAXV010000252.1:0-277 GCF_056781955.1 Dellaglioa sp. CoH-57-MRSF-20 | reverse complement strand
GATCTAGGTCTATCGTTGAGCTAACTCTTATTTACTGTGCGTCGTGTTCTCTGCTTCGGGGACCGTAGGTGGCGCGACCCCGGCGTATCGCACAGGGAATTTGGCCACCGTCTCGTTATGCGAGGGTCGCGCCATAACCACGTGCCGAAAATCCTTCAGTGCTTCCACAATCGATGGCACGATCGGGATGCTGTCGAGAGGCCTGTGCTCAGTCACCATCTCGTCGTCTTCCCATTGCATGCGTGTCTCTCTCATCAGAAAAGCTCCGCACTCAGCC
>NZ_JBXAXV010000251.1:0-277 GCF_056781955.1 Dellaglioa sp. CoH-57-MRSF-20 | reverse complement strand
TCGTAGTACCAATCCCAGTCAAAACACCAGTCATTGACGGTGCCGACATCGATGTGTTCTACGCTTCGTTCTTGACGCTCGATTTTGTCGAGCACTCGATTGAGGACACGACGATTCTGCTGCCGCTCGTCTCGACGCGCACCCGGAGCCGGGCCGCAGCACGGGCAATGGAAACCGCCCGGACCATAACTGATTACACGACGGGAAAATGCTTTTGCTTTCATGAGACCTCCAGTTGATTATCACTGAACTCTACTCATGATCGCCTCCTATTCTG
>NZ_JBXAXV010000250.1:0-277 GCF_056781955.1 Dellaglioa sp. CoH-57-MRSF-20 | reverse complement strand
ACTTGACGCGCGTAACGTTGATAAGCAGATGTGTCGCGCCGGCCACTTCGCCTTCTTCGCCGAGTGTTAGCTCCTTGCAGAAGACTTCCGGCCCCTCGCCAATCTTGCCGGACGATGCGAACGCCCAAATCCGTGCCGATAACGTACGACGAGGATCAGCCTTTTCGTAGCGATCCATCGTCTCGTTGCCCAACAGCAATGCACCGTTCGTCGCGTCGATCAACGCTAGGCCCACGGGCGCCGTCCGGATCAAGGTTCGGTTCAATTGCTCGCTGTC
>NZ_JBXAXV010000249.1:0-278 GCF_056781955.1 Dellaglioa sp. CoH-57-MRSF-20 | reverse complement strand
AATCGTGCCTACGCTGAAGGCGTGAACGAGACAGTGGACGCGGTTCTCGCGATCCTGCGTGGGGAGGTTGTCTGAGGAACGCAGCACAAATTCGAGTGCGGCGCGCTCAGGCGTTTTCTCGTGGATACGCAGCACATGGCCGGGGTCTTCCTGTGGACGAAAATCCATATGCCCCGGGCACCGATCTGCGGCGTGAGTGGAACGCTGGGTGGCATTCGGCCGACATCGAGTATATGGATCAGGAGGAATACGAATGACGACGCAGCGTGAAGCGTACC
>NZ_JBXAXV010000248.1:0-278 GCF_056781955.1 Dellaglioa sp. CoH-57-MRSF-20 | reverse complement strand
CTACAGGGGTAATTCGAAGTTGGCTGATTTGCTTACACTGATGGAAAGCGACGATGCACTGCGCCTGCGCAACGCGGTTCAGGCGGCACGCACTGTTGGTGTAGAGGCGGCGGCGCAAGAATTCAATCTTGAGCAGTTTGAGTTGAACTACGTGCTGAAATCGTATAGTCTGAACTCCTAATTTAATATGGATGGGATTTGTCTGATCCCAGTTTTAGGAGAGCCCAGTGGCACAGTACATTAGACTATATCTGGTACCCATAAACGGGGTACAACAA
>NZ_JBXAXV010000247.1:0-280 GCF_056781955.1 Dellaglioa sp. CoH-57-MRSF-20 | reverse complement strand
ACGCTCACGTGGCCCGCAGTATATGACGCAAGTAAATACCATATCTGGGGTCGCGATTCGCATGATGGGTTCGGCTTGCTGGCCACGATCAATGCTGGCCAGCCCCTGACGTGGACGGACGACGGCTCGGTTACTCCGGTCCCTCCGCTTCCTGCGTCGGGCAACTGGCCGATTCGTTACAACTCGATCGATCCGGCAGTCGGCGGCTCGCTGACAGTCAACGTGTTCTACGCGGAACGCCAGCAACGCATCGACACAAATCCGACCCGCCTGCAAATTG
>NZ_JBXAXV010000246.1:0-280 GCF_056781955.1 Dellaglioa sp. CoH-57-MRSF-20 | reverse complement strand
CAGGGCGGCCTGTGTGTCCGATCCGATAAATGTCTCTTGGAAGCCGAGAATCCATTCACGCTGCGACGCCATGATGATCGTCTTCTTACCCAAGCGGCATACAGCTGCGGCCCCCATCACGGTCTTACCGCTCCGGGGCGGGGCTTTGAGGACACCACGCTTCTTTTTCAGGATCGCGTCAACGGCTGCTGGCTGGTAGTCCTTGAGGGTGCCCGTGAATTTGATAGGCCTGCTAAATTCCTGTGTCGGGAAATGCTTCTTGAACTTGAACGGTATATCG
>NZ_JBXAXV010000245.1:0-281 GCF_056781955.1 Dellaglioa sp. CoH-57-MRSF-20 | reverse complement strand
CTGTATTGTGGACCGCTGTCACCTGCTTATAGGTGCGTGCCAAAGTCCGGCCTATCCAATCTGGCGTTATCAGGAGCACCGCGTCACCTGTCGTGAGCGCATCGATCACGCGCTCGTGCGCCGGGCCTTCCGCGTCAAGTAGCTGTGTGGCTTGCCTGTCCTCGATGACGAGTGCCGGGTACGGTATGTCCTCGTCGTGTATAACTACTATCATTCTTCCCTCCTATACATAGTCCTGCATCTTAAATTACAGAGAGCGCTATTGTCAATGAGGGTGAACT
>NZ_JBXAXV010000244.1:0-281 GCF_056781955.1 Dellaglioa sp. CoH-57-MRSF-20 | reverse complement strand
CAACATCCACAAGCAGGTTGCCAATCGCGTGCTTGAGGCGTTTACCAACATCAATGTGGTGGTCACGTCGAGTCAATGGGACAACTTCTTTGAGCTGCGTAATCACCCGGATGCCCAGCCCGAAATCAAAGATTTGGCTGAGACTATGCTTCGGGCCATGTCCGCAAGCAATCCGCGTATTGTCGATCCAAAGGACCTGAATGATGCTCGTGCGTGGCACCTGCCGTATGTGACAATGCAGGAGCGTCAGGCTCATCCCGTTCCCGAGCTGATCGCGATGT
>NZ_JBXAXV010000243.1:0-281 GCF_056781955.1 Dellaglioa sp. CoH-57-MRSF-20 | reverse complement strand
AGACTCCGTTATTAAAACCCACCAACGCGCCCGTGCCCCGAATCCATACTCGGGATTCCAAAAGTACATGACTCACACGTGTCGGAAACGTGGCAGTACCATCGGCGGCGTAACTGTACACCAAGAAATCGGTTTTGGCCAATTCATGTACGATGTGTTCCACCAGCGTCTCCTTATACTCTTTCCACACATCGATCACGACACACAAAAGGGTGAAGCTCCCGACCAAGATCAGCGGCCACCAGTGTCCCGAGCGATAGCCGAGAATTACGAGACCGCGC
>NZ_JBXAXV010000242.1:0-281 GCF_056781955.1 Dellaglioa sp. CoH-57-MRSF-20 | reverse complement strand
GGCATCGGCAGCGCCGTCCACCCGATCGTTGAGGCGCCCGGCCTCCTCGAGCACGTCCGCGACGGACAGGTCGCGTTCGCCTCTGTGTCTTCCGAGATCCGCTACCCTGAACGCCCCAACGCTCGGCGGGGTGGCCACCTGGTCCTCATTCACGCTGTCGAGAACTCCCGCATCACTCTGCACAACCCGTCTGGTATCGGCGAAAGCGCCCAGAACGCGACGGTCGACGTGACCACCTTCGAACGGTTCTTCGCCCACCGCGGCGTCACACTAAGGAGACC
>NZ_JBXAXV010000241.1:0-282 GCF_056781955.1 Dellaglioa sp. CoH-57-MRSF-20 | reverse complement strand
CCTACGGCGGCTCCTCGGGGAACAACGGCCAATACTCGACCTCGACCAGCACCCGCCGGGTGCCGATCCTCACCGTCGACGACCTCGCCAACCTGCCATTGTGGCGAGTCGTGATGTTCAACTCCAACGCCCGCCCGGTCATAGCGGACGCGTTGCCCTGGTTCCGCGACCGGAAGTTGAAGGCCCTCATCGAGCGCGGCAAGACCACCCCCTCGACGGCTGCTCCGGCCGCCTCACCGCTGGAGGTGGCAGCTCGTGGCTGACGATGACCTTGACACCATG
>NZ_JBXAXV010000240.1:0-282 GCF_056781955.1 Dellaglioa sp. CoH-57-MRSF-20 | reverse complement strand
CCCTTCGACAAGACCTTATCCTTCAACTGCTTGCCCCAGATGTTGTCCACGGCATTGTAGATGTCGTAGGCATCCGAGACACATGCGTACACACGCCCCTCACCGCCGAACTGGTCGATCATGTTCGAGAAAGCGCGGGCCTCATTATCGCGGCCCCATGCAGTCACCGTGAAGTGCTCCATGGCCGGGATCGAGAAGCCTGCGACCGACTCATCATAGTAACGACGAGCCGCGACCAGTGCCGGTACCGTGTCGGTGCCCATAAAGTTCACAAGATGGGCC
>NZ_JBXAXV010000239.1:0-283 GCF_056781955.1 Dellaglioa sp. CoH-57-MRSF-20 | reverse complement strand
CACTCAACCGGAGCGCACCGAGGTCCACGGCGCAGGCCGTTTCACCGGTGACATCGGCCTGCTCGAGGGCCAGCCGTCATTCGTGAATGTGATCGCCCTCACCGACGGCGAAGTCATCAGACTGCCAGCCGCCACCCTGGGTCGCCTCGTCGGCAGACACAGCACACTGGGCGAGACGATCCTTCGTGCGTACCTGATCCGCCGCTCACCCGCTATCGGAGTAGGCAGCGGTCTGCGGATAATCGGTTCGCGCTTCGACCCGAACACTCGCAAGCTGGTGGAG
>NZ_JBXAXV010000238.1:0-283 GCF_056781955.1 Dellaglioa sp. CoH-57-MRSF-20 | reverse complement strand
CGGGATCGTGGAATCAGTCTTGCGGACGTAGAAGCCGTCGCACGCGAAAACGTGCAGGACGCACGCGCACAGTAAATCATGGTGCGCGTGGCGCGGGCCGCATACACGGACCCTGCATTTTCGTTGCTGACGCCCGCTCAATACGGGGCGTTCGTGCGTGGCGCGTGCGTCGATTATTTTTCGAAATAAGGTTGACGCGAAATAAAACCGCGTTATAATTTAGATTCAATTTTCTAAAGAGGTAATAACATGAAACACAAAGACGCTGGGCTGAGCCCCGAAC
>NZ_JBXAXV010000237.1:0-283 GCF_056781955.1 Dellaglioa sp. CoH-57-MRSF-20 | reverse complement strand
GAATACGCTATGGACAGTCAGGCTGAACTGCCAGAGCTGGACCCTAGTGAGAACACTGGAGAGATAGGCGTCGGGCAGAATCGTCAGGGAGGCAGTCCGAGTACTTACCTCCAGCCCACGATTTTGGGTGCGGCCCAGCGCCTCGCAGGCTTGGAGGAATAATGGACGGTCGTTATGTCTTTTTTAAGGTGCCGGAGACGGACACCAGCATCAACGTGGATTTGACGCCGCTCCTGCTTCAAGATGAAACGTTGATGAACCTAGTGGTCGGTGCCGTTCAGCC
>NZ_JBXAXV010000236.1:0-284 GCF_056781955.1 Dellaglioa sp. CoH-57-MRSF-20 | reverse complement strand
GCGTTGTTCGAAGTTGTTCAGAAGCAACTGGAGGCGCGTGCCCATGATCGGGCCGTTCATCAGCAGGCAGTTCTAGAAGCTACCTGCTTTGCACTGGACGCAGCTCTCGCGCAGGATGATGAAGGTCTGCGCGAGACCATCGTCGCAATATACCGGGATTTGACAACGGCAGTCTCATCACTGACCCGCGTTCCCGTTTCGTCCACTGATAGTAAATAGTGTGGACACGCAGTACCAGTAACAAACCATCAACCAAGCAAGGATAGCATCAAATGGCACGTCAA
>NZ_JBXAXV010000235.1:0-285 GCF_056781955.1 Dellaglioa sp. CoH-57-MRSF-20 | reverse complement strand
CCCTTGTTCAGGTAGCGGAATCAGGCGGGATGCGCCCTGACGTACAGCGCTTCCTTCTGATATGCGCAGGTCACCACGATGCTGGGTTCTCCGAGTTCTTGCGGCGCGACAATACGCTTAGTGTGGAGTCCATGCCGTACGATCGCTACCTTTAACGGGCACGCACCTACTTCGGTTTCTCCGAATCGCAAGTGCAGCGTCTTTTTGCCAAACTGAAAACTCTTTTGTAAAGGTTGAAAATGAAGCTGGTTCACGAATTTAAAGAGGGTAGCTGGGGTAGTAGTC
>NZ_JBXAXV010000234.1:0-288 GCF_056781955.1 Dellaglioa sp. CoH-57-MRSF-20 | reverse complement strand
AAAGTACGACGGCACCGAAGTACTGCGCGATCCGGGTATGTTGGTACTCACAAACCTGAGCCCCCAATCGACCAACACGAAACTAGACAAGACTCGCGATTTGGTTACGCGATTTGCCAACACTCCACGTGTGCTGGTAGTAGCAGGCGAGGACCCTATCTCGTTCTGTTGCGCACGTCTGAACATCGAGGTCAACGGCATCGCTTACTTCCGAGGCAACGCCCTGAAGCAACGAATCGAGACCATTTGAGGCCCCATGAATTCACATCAACGACGTAAATCTCAGCG
>NZ_JBXAXV010000233.1:0-288 GCF_056781955.1 Dellaglioa sp. CoH-57-MRSF-20 | reverse complement strand
ATCCACCGACGTATCGTGCACGTGGAGACCGCACGAAACCAAGGTCGGATTATGGGCGCGATCCGCGAGGCATGGGCCGAACAGTATGCGGCACCGTGTTCGGGGCTGCGTCCCATCGAGGCCGAAGGGCGCAGTTTCAAGGTGGTCGAAATGTCGCTGGCCACGTTCCTGAGCCCACGATCAGAGGTCCTTGATCCGGAGTTCGTGGTGGTCTACGTCTACTGTGCTCAGGATGAGGTGGCGGCTCTCATCGAAGAAGCAGCACGTTGTGACTGGACACTGATCCCG
>NZ_JBXAXV010000232.1:0-290 GCF_056781955.1 Dellaglioa sp. CoH-57-MRSF-20 | reverse complement strand
GACCTATTGGGTACTCCACTTCTGGTGGCAGAAGTCGTATCTTGGGCTGATGGTCAGGATGGTGTGCCTCCCCCGATCCTGCCCCGGCGCGAAAGCTGGATGGACGATGAAGATTACGCTGATCACTGCACGTATGCAGTAGAGTCGTACCGATGGACGTTTTACAAATTCGCGACAATTCGCGGGTATGTTGATATTCGATGGTACGGTACAAGCAACGGCTATTATGGCGAGGGTGTTGACCTGCGCCACATCAATATTGACGAAGAGGAAGGAGAGGATTGACATGG
>NZ_JBXAXV010000231.1:0-291 GCF_056781955.1 Dellaglioa sp. CoH-57-MRSF-20 | reverse complement strand
AATATACGGAGTACTCACATGCGTACCAACAAGATTCAAACGTATGCGGCTAAGAAGCCTATGGTCAACGCTTCTGAATACCGCTTTGACGGCTCGCAGGAACGCGCTGTCGGCGCGAACGGTGAGCTTAACGCAAGCTCGAAGCGCGAACTTCTGAACCGCCAGATGGAATTCCTGACCGCGAGCGCGAACGGTGAAGTCGCTAGCGACGCAGTGTTCGCAGCGGCAGAACAAGGCGCGAAGGTCAGCCGTGAGCTGGTCGAAGCCGCTTTCAACGACAAGGAAGCTCAC
>NZ_JBXAXV010000230.1:0-291 GCF_056781955.1 Dellaglioa sp. CoH-57-MRSF-20 | reverse complement strand
GGTGGGACTCAAGGAAAAGATGGCTGAGCTGAACATGACGACAGCTCAGCTCCACGGCATAGTGCGCGCCATTAGACATCCGGACAGCCGCAAGGGAGTGCTTACTAAAACCCATAAAACAATGCTTGAACACATACGCGGTGCAAACGCAGAGCTTGACATTATGGATTGGATGATAAAGTCCAGTCACAAGATCGCTAAGGCGTGGATGGCTCGGTTCAAGGCCACGGATAAAAACGGAGTTCCGCAACCCGGCGCCATGATCGTGAACAACAAATATGTGGATTATCC
>NZ_JBXAXV010000229.1:0-291 GCF_056781955.1 Dellaglioa sp. CoH-57-MRSF-20 | reverse complement strand
GGTATTAGGCAAAAGGAAAGGGGCCGATTGGCCCCTTTAGATTATGCGGATGCGCGCTGCGTACGACACAGCCCGTTCCCATGTGCGAAACGGCATCGATACACCATCGAAGCTCACGCGCCAGCCGTAGGCGGCGCGCTGCACGCGCGGTTTACATNGCATTGACGCGCCCCGCACGATGCCATACGCGTTGACCGTTACGGCCGGTGCCCGCGATTTCGACCCATTCAACGCCGTCAATCACGGTCGTGCGCACATTGTCTGCGCCAAAGCGTGCGGCCAGTGCAACAC
>NZ_JBXAXV010000228.1:0-293 GCF_056781955.1 Dellaglioa sp. CoH-57-MRSF-20 | reverse complement strand
ATCTAGTGCGCTTTGAATCGATCGAGCAGTAATCAGAACCCGGCACGTGCCGGGTTTTCTTTTTGTGCTTGCATTTCGCTGATTCCTGTTTTATAGTTACGACATCGAATTTAGGAGGTGCAAAAATGAAGAATACTGAATTGCCTGAGCAGCGTACCCTGCTTCCGGGTTCCGCAGGTTTCGATGAGCATCCGGGGTACGCGGCACAGGAGTGCCCGCTGCGCGAGGTTGTTGTCGCCCAGACTTACGCCACGAACAACGGCTTCCGCTGCTACATGACGGGCGGTCATTGC
>NZ_JBXAXV010000227.1:0-293 GCF_056781955.1 Dellaglioa sp. CoH-57-MRSF-20 | reverse complement strand
GATGAGGATGAAGACGGCGGCATCGACGATGAAGACGAAGATGACGACGAGCCTCCCAAGAAGTCCAAGGGCAAGAAGAAGCCAGTCGAAGACGACGAGGACGAGGATGAAGATGATGACGGACTCGACGACGAAGACGAAGATGAGGACGACGAACCCCCGAAGAAGTCTAAAAAGCAGGTGAAGAGCAAGAAGAAACCTGTCGATGAGGACGACGAGGACGAGGATGAGGACGACGACCTCGAAGATGAAGACGAGGATGACGAGCCACCAAAGTCGAAGAAGAAAGCGCC
>NZ_JBXAXV010000226.1:0-294 GCF_056781955.1 Dellaglioa sp. CoH-57-MRSF-20 | reverse complement strand
AAGGCGAGCTGCATCAGCCATTGCTCATGTTGGTTCAGAGCGCGCCCATTGAGCTTGATGCTCAACGATTCCATCCAGTCCTCGAACTTCATGCACGCTCTCCGCGCAAGGGCCGGGCCGCAACGTCGCGAATCCACTTCAGCCGACGCGGGTTGCGGTATTTGACCTCGTGCAAGTACTCGCGAAAAGCCCGCGCCGCCAACGCATCATCTTCGTTCCCGGCAGGCGGCACGAACTCATTGAACGGATATGTATCGTGCAGCCCCGCGATCACGAACTGGTTGATCAGCGCCT
>NZ_JBXAXV010000225.1:0-297 GCF_056781955.1 Dellaglioa sp. CoH-57-MRSF-20 | reverse complement strand
GCGAGTAGACGATACCGCTTTGGGTGCCTCCCAGAGTACCCTCGTTTATATAGTTGACGAAACCGGCGTCTTGGGCAAACAGCAGATAGGACATAATTCCTCCGTCGTTGTTGATGGAGAAACTATACGCTAGGTGGAAAATAATTGCAAGGCTGAGCACAAAAAGAAAAACCCCGCACGGGGCGGGGCTTCAAGGTTACGCGAGCGCAACCAACCGGCGATTAAGCAACAGCGGCTTTTCATGGGCCGCAAACGTCACACTAACGTGAGTGGGAGGGCACTGCGCGTCGCCTACCA
>NZ_JBXAXV010000224.1:0-297 GCF_056781955.1 Dellaglioa sp. CoH-57-MRSF-20 | reverse complement strand
CAGGTCTCGCGTCCCTATCCGATCGCATGTCCAGTCTGCGCGCCCTTATTGACAGGAGCCGAGAAGCATTCAGACGCCTTCCCACAATGGGCACGGTGTCCAAGGAGCGGCAACTCAAGCGCCTTACTGATGCGCTGGCCGTTGTTAAATCCCTTCGTGACGATGGTGTTCCACAGGGTACAGCTAAGGCTCTCAGGGCCCTTAAAAATGAGCTGACGAGTCTGCGCGAGATTGCATATCTGGGCGAGCTTAACGAAGAGACGCTGGACCTTACTGCACTCCGCAATTGGGATGTAC
>NZ_JBXAXV010000223.1:0-298 GCF_056781955.1 Dellaglioa sp. CoH-57-MRSF-20 | reverse complement strand
ACCAGACGTTCCGGACGCCCCGCACTTGACCGTAAGTGTCGCGTACACATTGGCCCCCGACGACGAACGCGACGCCCAGTAACGCAGGCTGCACACGCATTCAAGATCGCCCGTTACAGGATTCAGGGCGACAAGCGCGAGTGACCGAATCCGTTCCTTCGTCTCGTCGTGATTACGGCCGTTTGCGCTGCATCCGTCGAATGTTACGCGCATGCGTCACTCGCGTACGCATAGCCGTCGTGTTCGCGAATCGGTTCCCCGTCTTCGGTAAGTGCCACGCACTCACCCGCCGCGCGGC
>NZ_JBXAXV010000222.1:0-299 GCF_056781955.1 Dellaglioa sp. CoH-57-MRSF-20 | reverse complement strand
GCAATCACCCGCTCGAGCTTGCCCCACACGTTGCGAGTCTTAGTCATCAACAGGATGTACTGGGGGCGAGACCTAAGGAGGTGTGCACGCAGCGGTAGCAGGTCCGGTCGTCGGCGCGTGAGGTCGGGGCCAAAGAGGACCTCGATCGCGTCGGCCGCGCGGCACGTCTTGCAGAGCGCGTCGCGGTTAGTGTGGTCCAGGCGTCCGCATCGTACGCATGCGCGTCGTGTCTGCGGTGCCCGCCGCCAGCAGTACTCGCAGAACCGCCGGTCGTGGACGATCCCAGCCACAACCCGAAC
>NZ_JBXAXV010000221.1:0-300 GCF_056781955.1 Dellaglioa sp. CoH-57-MRSF-20 | reverse complement strand
CTACGATATCGAGTGGGGCACTTACTGCTGGTGGCACAAAGCCTGTGGCTATCAAGCTGAGCAACAGTGCAGAGTCCGCGATTGAGAAGGCAGCTGCTGATCAGACTGCGCTATACAAGAAGCTATACGATTTCTTGAGCGGCAGTCGCGGCCATACGGGTGACGCACACGAGGGAGGCGTTCAGGGCGATCTCAACGAAGAGGACCGCGCGGATATATGGTGGAGATCGTTCCGCAACTGGATGGGTTCCGATCTTGGCAAGAAGGCGCGCAAACAAAGAAATGAGGACCCCTCATGGC
>NZ_JBXAXV010000220.1:0-301 GCF_056781955.1 Dellaglioa sp. CoH-57-MRSF-20 | reverse complement strand
GGCTCGCCAAATGCGACGCAGGAAGCTCATCTACTGAGCCCAGAACCGCCATCCGGAACTGGTTGTTCGATTCTGCGGCGTCCAGCCACATTTGGTAATTCGTGTCCACGATCGACAGGAACGCATCAATCCGGATGCTGTTTCCGCCGTCCACCGCACCGAGCGGTGACTTGTGAATCAGGCTGTCGTCTGCGGCCAACGCGAACAGCGTGTTGCCCACGAAATACCCAATTTCACCAAAATCGAACGGTCCTAGGTTGTAGTCTAGGTATGCGCCATATTTGACGACGTTCGGGTTTAC
>NZ_JBXAXV010000219.1:0-303 GCF_056781955.1 Dellaglioa sp. CoH-57-MRSF-20 | reverse complement strand
CTCCCATTCTAGGAGCCATTCTCACATCTGGAGGCGATATGTTTCAAGTAACGCAGGAATTCGTGTTCTGTTCAGGCGTCGCTGTCGGGGCCCTGAGCGCGATTCGCATTATTGCCAGTTTCGCTTATCTCGATGGCTGGTTTGATAAACCGCAGCCGCGTCGGTTCCATGACATCGACGACGGTTCCTATCGTGGGAAGTCCGTGCGATGAACGAACTCTGGGAAAACCCGCTATACACGGTGGAAGAGCGTCTGGAAATGGCGGTCGGTGGCATCCTGTTCCGTGACAGGTGCCTGAAGCA
>NZ_JBXAXV010000218.1:0-303 GCF_056781955.1 Dellaglioa sp. CoH-57-MRSF-20 | reverse complement strand
AGAACTGGTGAATGTTGTACACCATCGGATGGAAATCGGACGGAAATGCAAAGTTTTGTTTCAGGATTTCGGTTGGCGTGTGATCCGACCAGATGTAATTCTGTTCCGTCACGTGTGGTACACGCATCGAGAAGCCATCCACGTGCCACACATCGTCGCTCACACTCTTCATGGGGCCGCAGCGAACCGTTACATACACGTACGGATGGTTGACCCCGAGTTTGCGCTGTTCAGCATCGGCACGGATCACCATCGGCTCGATCCACTTCAGCTCGTTCGGGACCACATAGCCCTCGGTCTTGG
>NZ_JBXAXV010000217.1:0-304 GCF_056781955.1 Dellaglioa sp. CoH-57-MRSF-20 | reverse complement strand
ACCTTAGTCTGGGTGGTGTTAAACGCGCGATTCTCATGATGGGCGGTGACTGCGCAGGTATCAAAGCGACCGAAGTCATTCGGCCCGTGCTTCAACAGGAAGTGGATGTCCGTGTTCTCACGCTTTGGAAAGTTAAGGGAAGCCCTTGGCTCCAATTCGCAGACCACGAAGAACCGAGCAAGGCCGCAAAGCGCGCTGGCGTCACCTTGTTCGACCCGGGTAACTGCCCGGAGTGGATTTTGGAGCGCGTGAAGACGAAGTATTTTGAAGGATCATCATGATAGCTGTTGATTTTCTCAAGACC
>NZ_JBXAXV010000216.1:0-307 GCF_056781955.1 Dellaglioa sp. CoH-57-MRSF-20 | reverse complement strand
GGCACATTGCTCGCGTTGGGCACGGCTGGTGTTCCGGGGTCATGGTATCCACTACTAAATATCAGCAACTCGTCATCAGGCGGCACGAACCTTCAGCTCGTTACTAACGTCAACAGTCCGACGAGTTCCCCATACAACTTCAACATACAGTTGAACACGTACTACTGGGTTCAGCTTCAGTTCTCGTACTACAGTACGACGAGCACAGCTTCATTGGCAGTGATGAGCGCAACGTACACGATTAACGGGGCTACCGTTCAGCAAGATATTCCTGTGACGTGGAGCGCTGACAACTTCACCACAGGAC
>NZ_JBXAXV010000215.1:0-307 GCF_056781955.1 Dellaglioa sp. CoH-57-MRSF-20 | reverse complement strand
CTACAGGAGGAAGCGTTTTGAAAGAAACGAAGCAAAAGGCGAAGCGTACGCTTAACCGCTCGGGCCGCGCATGGAACCAGATTTGGGATAAACCACATCTGGTACGCGAGACGCATATCGTTCAAGGCCTCAACGAGGATGAGTTCGAGACTATCACGGGTTGGGCCGTCTTCTATTTGTGGGGCATGCAGACGCGGATGCGTGTCGGGTTCCACCGGACGTGGAAAGCGGCGGCCATGCACGCTAGTATGGTGCACGATTACAACCATAAGCCCGACGTATCGGCACGCCGCGCTAAACTGCTTTC
>NZ_JBXAXV010000214.1:0-308 GCF_056781955.1 Dellaglioa sp. CoH-57-MRSF-20 | reverse complement strand
ATGCAGAACCCCAAGGCAAACCCGCCTTGGTCTCGTCAGTTGTGGGTCGGTACTATGCTGTTCGGTGAAGCGTGCCCTGTGTGCTCGAATAAAGCGTGGCTCGATGTGCACAACGTGCCTGTGGACTACAAGGCAAAAGAAATGCCAGAACATATCCAGTTCTTGGAGTATGGTAAGTGTCCAAAGTGCAAGCGCGGTAAATGGGAGCTGATCCAAAACCACGGACTCCGAAACTATCTACAGTACGTGGGCGTAATCGGGCAGCGTGGTTCCAAGTCGAGTTTAGCAGCACTCCTATCTAGTTACGC
>NZ_JBXAXV010000213.1:0-310 GCF_056781955.1 Dellaglioa sp. CoH-57-MRSF-20 | reverse complement strand
GATCTGGGTGAACCTTCGGCGGCCACCGGATCATCTACAGGATCAGGTGATCGGAAGAAGAGACGTACAAAAGAAGTGCCTAACTTGGGAGAAATGAATGACCAGTGAGCGACGGCCCGAGGTCCACGATCTTAAATCGGACCCTATTCCATTTGAAGACGCGTGGTCCGGGTCCAAGAAAGCGGAGGTGCGAGTCAACGACCGCAATTTTCAGGTTCGTGATTGGCTGTTTGTGCGTGAATTTCGTGAGGGCCGGGTCCAAGACCGCGAGTTCATGGCCCGCATCACCCACATACAGTCAGGATATGGG
>NZ_JBXAXV010000212.1:0-312 GCF_056781955.1 Dellaglioa sp. CoH-57-MRSF-20 | reverse complement strand
GGCAAACCCAGTAATGTCGGTTGCTGTCAGCGTCACGGTTCCCGTCTTACCGTTCACGGACGTGACGTTCGAACCAGAGTTCGCAATCCGCGTCCACACGTTGTTGGAGACCAGTGCCAAGTCACCAACGGCCCATGTACTGATGCCGTCGATAGATGTTGAGCCTGCAACAGAAACCACGTAGTACGAACCATTTGCCTGAGCAGTACCGCCAGCAACGCCGCCGTTAGCTAGAACCGGGCTGTTTGCGTTCGCATCCCAGTTTCCTTTGTAAGACAGGCCGCCCGTGATAGATGACGGCAAGTACTTCGA
>NZ_JBXAXV010000211.1:0-314 GCF_056781955.1 Dellaglioa sp. CoH-57-MRSF-20 | reverse complement strand
CCGTGCGATTGGGCGACCGCAACAAATCCGCGCACCTGTACGACGTAGAAGTAAATGAAACGGCGTTGCCCGTCAACGGTAGCGGCGGTTACTTCACGGTGCAGGTTGACGCCGACACGCGTTCGCAAGCATCGGCAATCGCGAAGCGTGCGGGCTACTCTGTGCGTTCCGTTAACATGGTCGGCTGAGCGCCATGAATAGAGAACAGGTCACGGCGCGCGGCGCATGCCGCACTCGTCCGGGGCGAGCACGAACGTAACTCGCATACATTGAGCCGTGATCTGCCGCACGAACTAGAGCGCGCGCTCGTATAC
>NZ_JBXAXV010000210.1:0-316 GCF_056781955.1 Dellaglioa sp. CoH-57-MRSF-20 | reverse complement strand
CTACAGCGCAACAGAACGGCTGATCCGTGACTATGTGATCAGCCTTTTGCAGAATGATTCGGCCGCCGCGTCCGAAATCACAAGCAAGATGACGGAACACGTGATGACCGAAATGCGTGACGATGAAGAAGTGATTGCCGCAATCGTCGCGGCAGCTACCTCGCGTATGGTGCGGCCATGAGCGCAACGCCAAAGTTCCCGATTTACCAAAAACGCGAATTTCGGTGCGGCAATCATCACGAGGAAGAGTACCTGATGATAGCTCCGAACTACCGCCTACGTGTGTCGTTGGTGTGGGAGCCGAAGCCAAATGCTC
>NZ_JBXAXV010000209.1:0-317 GCF_056781955.1 Dellaglioa sp. CoH-57-MRSF-20 | reverse complement strand
GTTCTGCTATCGCAGGATCAAATTTATCGAATTCCCAGTTCGACTCGTGATACAGAGTTACGCGAATTTTGGGTACCTCCCATCGTAGCGTGGATGCGCTGGTGTCAAAGAGTCCAAGAACTCTTCGGTGTACGCGCCTCGGTCGAACGGATAAATCAGATAAGTTCCGGGACGTAGCCCATACAACCATACCAACTGATTGGCCGTTATGTAATGCTCATCTCCGTCAGTCTTGGAACGAACGGGACCCGGATACACTATGTGCGTGATTTTTGCCACGTGGGGTCCTCTTGGTCAAAACTCAGCCTGTATACGAA
>NZ_JBXAXV010000208.1:0-318 GCF_056781955.1 Dellaglioa sp. CoH-57-MRSF-20 | reverse complement strand
GGACCATATTCTTTTTCTGCTATCCCCTTGGCTTTATCCCACTTGTGCTCCAAACTTTCTTTGCTTCCTTTACCCTCGCGCGCGTCGTGGGTAATCTGACGTGACGGCATTTAAATCTCCTATAGATTGTGTTCTCTTGCGATCCGGCGAATAAACTCTCGGCTGCGCCCGAATTCGCTAACTATGTCCTTCTGCTTTGCACCATCTCGAATGCGGGCCGCAATCAGAATTTTCTCTTCTGCATCAGACCAGCGCCGAGAAGTCTCACGAATAATTTTCCGTTTGCCGTTTTCCACCTCACATGGATCAGTCTTACAG
>NZ_JBXAXV010000207.1:0-318 GCF_056781955.1 Dellaglioa sp. CoH-57-MRSF-20 | reverse complement strand
CCGCCCTGACCAACTGTAGAAAGACCCAGATCGGCCTGTGCAAGACCTACGAAGATTTTCTAAAGTACGATATCTGTCTCGTTACATGCCAAACTTTCTGGAGTGCCAAAGGACGTAAACTTTTGCGCCGAGTTCGCGACATGTTTGCGATGCTGCTTGTAGACGAAATCCACACGGGCGCTGCCCCCAAGTACGCGTCAGTGATAGCCGCACTCAACTGCGAATACAAGATCGGATTGTCAGGCACCCCGAACCGCAAGGACGGCCGGTACGTGCTCATGCGGAATTTGATGGGTCCGGTGATTGCCGATATCAAGG
>NZ_JBXAXV010000206.1:0-322 GCF_056781955.1 Dellaglioa sp. CoH-57-MRSF-20 | reverse complement strand
ATTCACCGTTGAAGCCGACTGCCGACACTTGATACTGATAAGTACCAGCAGGCAGAGTACCGACCGTCGAGCTACTAGTTGCATAAGGTTGAGCTGGTGCCGTGAGGGTCGCGCTAGAAATCGAGATTGCAGTGTTGTTGCCGTATGAGCCTTGGCCCATAGACGGGTAGAACAGAGCTATTGCGGTGGTAGCACCGCTGCCAACTTGTTGGAGCAGCGTCGGCCAATCAGGTTTCGTTGGGTCTACGACGCCAGCCGGAATAGGAGCCAGATGCATAGTGCCCGATGCATCTGCATACATCAAGACCGAAGCGTACAGAGT
>NZ_JBXAXV010000205.1:0-323 GCF_056781955.1 Dellaglioa sp. CoH-57-MRSF-20 | reverse complement strand
ATCATAGCTACAGCGCCAGATATCTGGGCTGGTGTATCCGTCCAGTTTATTAGGTCTGGAGAGGTGCTGATGTTTGTAGCGGCTGTTCGACGGAATCCCCAATAGCGTGTTCCGTCGAAGCCGCATCCTATACCATAGCTCGCGCTGACGTAATACGGAACGTTGCTATTGAGCTTGGCACCAAATCCGAGCGTAATACCACCCGCATTCCATGCTTGCTGAACAGTGTACCCCGTATTGTAGTATCCCCACGTCTGGTCCGCTGCTGCTCCCCACGTAGCCGACGATGCCGCCGACGACTGAAATGTGCCCACTGGTCGAAG
>NZ_JBXAXV010000204.1:0-323 GCF_056781955.1 Dellaglioa sp. CoH-57-MRSF-20 | reverse complement strand
GTGGCGTTCGACGTTCACAGCATATACGGACTGTCAACGACCTTCACCGGTTTCTTCTTGCCTTTTATGCCAAGTGCCTCGTTTATGGCTCTCGATTCACGGCGCTTCTGATCCGCGTCCCGCACCATCTTCGGGTTCGCGCGCCGGGCCCGGGCGATGGCCGCTGCCCGCTCATCCGCGATCACCGCGCCCTCGCGTGTGACCAGCACACCCGTCTTCTTCCCCAGTTCACGTGCTATTTTGTTCTTGGGTACCACACGTTTACGGGCCTGCCGTTTTTTCTCGTTTTCCGCATCGAGTTTGGCTATGATGTCGGCCACGAT
>NZ_JBXAXV010000203.1:0-323 GCF_056781955.1 Dellaglioa sp. CoH-57-MRSF-20 | reverse complement strand
CAGGTTCTGGAGTGGACGAATTCACCGATCATCTATCGACCCAATGCGCATCTGGTGGCGCTAGCCGAGAAGATGTACAACCCGATCCCGGTGATGCACCATTACAGGTCTATGGCCAAGGGCAATTTCCGTGAGTATCTTCAGGGGGACGAAGTGTGGTACAAGAAGTATCTGTACGTGATTCGCCCGATTATGGCTGCGCAGTTCACGGCCAAATTCGGGACTCCGGCTCCCGTCTCGTTTTCGCAGTTGCGCGATGCTGTGGAGCCTGCCAAGATCACGGCCGCTGTTGACGCGCTGCTCGAAATCAAGATGCGGACAGG
>NZ_JBXAXV010000202.1:0-323 GCF_056781955.1 Dellaglioa sp. CoH-57-MRSF-20 | reverse complement strand
CGACCAACAGATTGCACGACATGATCCGCTCAGGTGCGAACTCTCGTATCTGTCGCCGCGTGTAGGCGGTATGCGTGACTGGCCGGCAACCGAATCGGGTATGAAACGTGCGGCACGGCGTTACGCGGAAGAGCACGCAGCAGAAATGGAAAATCGCAACATCGTTAAATAAGGAACAAGCAATGTCTGTTTTGGCTTTCATTACTGACGGCGAAACGTATACGGTACGCACGCGCAATAATGGTGTGTGCGTTGGCCGCTGTTTTGTGCGTCGGGGCTATGTGCTGGTTGTCAGCAACAAGGACGTGTCCGATTCGGAAGAC
>NZ_JBXAXV010000201.1:0-324 GCF_056781955.1 Dellaglioa sp. CoH-57-MRSF-20 | reverse complement strand
AAAAACACGACTCGCGCGGCAAGCTCGCGTAAGGGGCTGACGATGACGACGAATCCGCTTATCGCCGCAATCCCGGAAGGCGCAGAAGTTACCGTGTACACGCGTGGCGATCACTCGCACACGGGAACCGACGACACGACAACCGATGAAAGCGAACGCGGCTTGTTTGTCTTGTTCGCGCTGGTTGAGTCTGTGCCGAACGTGCAGAGCGTGAGACCGCGCCGCGCGGGCGTGTTGGAAAGAAGCCCGACGCCGCCCGCGAAAACCTGTCGTCGTATCGTGCTGCTCGCGTCCGATATCACGGGCTACGCGATGGAGTACGAC
>NZ_JBXAXV010000200.1:0-324 GCF_056781955.1 Dellaglioa sp. CoH-57-MRSF-20 | reverse complement strand
CTGGAGTTCGCGTACGGTACGTATCACCCAGACGGACCGAGACGGTAATACAACGGTGAAAACTCGCAACTATGACGAGCTGACGGACGCGGAGCGTGCGCAATTCGATGAGATGATGCGCAAATTCAACCAGACCATGGCGAATTTCGACAAGACTATGCGAGGCGCGTTTGCATGAAGGCCATAGAGCTTCTTGAACAAGCGCTTCCATACGTGCGTGGCCAGAATGAGGCGCTTGTCCGCAAGATCGAGAAGAAACTGCGGAAAGATGGTAAGCAGCGGGAACTCACGGTCGCGCAGTCGTTCTACGAAATGGTGGTAACC
>NZ_JBXAXV010000199.1:0-325 GCF_056781955.1 Dellaglioa sp. CoH-57-MRSF-20 | reverse complement strand
CCCAGAAAACTATGAGGATCAGGGTTACGTTGTTGCTTGGCACCCGATCCCTGACATCTCGGAGGTCCTGTGAGCCAGAACTATAGCACCCGCACTCTCTACCTCGCGAACTACTTCGACGGTGAGTATCCGGAGGACAACGAAAACTTCGCTGCGTACCAGACCAGTGAAGAAGCAGAAGCACGTTGCGCCGAAGAGGTTGCGTATCAGCAGCGCTTCCATGGGCCGAAATCGGAACGCCACACCACGAAAGAATGGCGATACTACGCGTCAGCTATCGAATACGTGATTCCGCGCGCCCGGCTGAGCGCGCAGGAACAGAAGC
>NZ_JBXAXV010000198.1:0-326 GCF_056781955.1 Dellaglioa sp. CoH-57-MRSF-20 | reverse complement strand
ATGTGCGTGTGTGCTGGCGGGAACCCGTCAATTCGGATGATAACCCGAGCAACCAGATCGTGACCGCGCAGGACCCGACTGGTGGTCAGTGCGTGTGTGGGATTACATGCGCGGGCACTCAAATCTCTTACGTACCAGTTCTTAACGTGTATTAAACAAGGAGCCTCAAATGGCAGTCTACAAACCGGGTTACCCTCTTATTGGCAAGGGCCTAAATGAACCATCGACGCAGACCGCTGTTCCGGTCATGACGCGAGAAGGTCAGGTCATCGCGTTTGTCACAATATCGAAGACCACGTTCACAGGCACCGAGACACGCCTCACTC
>NZ_JBXAXV010000197.1:0-328 GCF_056781955.1 Dellaglioa sp. CoH-57-MRSF-20 | reverse complement strand
GTACGTGATCGTAGAAGCGGCCTCTTCAAGTGGTGGAAGTGGCGTGACTTCGGTCAACGGAAAGACTGGCGCAGTCGTCATAAGCGCGACGGACATCACGACGGGCACATTTGCCGCCGCTCAGCTTGGCGCAGGCTCGGGCAACAACGATGTGCTGACCACCAACGGCTCAGGTGCACCTACATGGGTGGCCACGCTTAGTGCCGCACAGATGGGTTCGGGTGCTGGGAACAACTTGGTTCATACTACTAACGGTTCAGGTGCTCCAGCATGGGTATCGACTGTGCCGACCGCTAACCTACCTGTCGCCTCTTCGTCGGCGTTGGGT
>NZ_JBXAXV010000196.1:0-332 GCF_056781955.1 Dellaglioa sp. CoH-57-MRSF-20 | reverse complement strand
ATCAGCGCTGCCCTGATCGAGAACGGCATCCGAGAGGCGGTGCGCCGTATGGCCCGGCAACACCTGTGAAGCCCGTTGACAGGTATGACGTGATCCTAGACCTGATGTCTAGGAATTATGATCAGGCCGACGTACTGGACCGCTGGGCCGTTGATGAGTACGCGGAAAAGACTGGTGCGGCCATGGATATTATGCCGTACGGTGCCAATAAGTGTCCGCAGTTCGGCCGCGACCTTTCGAAGATGGCGTCGATGGGGTATTTGACGCGTGCGCGCACAGGCCTCACTGACATGCGCGGGCTGGGATTCCCTGCGTGGGTCTGGAGCTATAGA
>NZ_JBXAXV010000195.1:0-334 GCF_056781955.1 Dellaglioa sp. CoH-57-MRSF-20 | reverse complement strand
CACCTGTGGCTGCGTCACTTCTGTTTGGCCGCCTGTGTTGTTCCCGCGCTCGCGCTGTAGCGTTGCTGCCATTTCAGCAGCACTGATACTAGCGCGGTTGCCCTGTACTCCTGAATAATACGAAGTTTCCCCATCACCATATCGTGTCGGGTCCGTCTTTTTCTTTTTGTACAGAGGCATACCTGCGGGAGCGGCTACCGACGCCCACTCCTGCGATGCGGCGTAGACCGCAGCATTCAGATCATCGGAACGCCCCGAGATGTAATCACCAATAGCCCGGCGTTTGACACCAATCAGGTAATCGAACATACGGTCTTGAG
The DNA here is from genome assembly GCF_056781955.1 of Dellaglioa sp. CoH-57-MRSF-20. Next base: position 14 of record NZ_JBXAXV010000195.1, on the reverse strand, counting down.
TAGTCCTATCAAAC
>NZ_JBXAXV010000194.1:0-334 GCF_056781955.1 Dellaglioa sp. CoH-57-MRSF-20 | reverse complement strand
TTCCTGAAGAAGACCCTGTGCGCGGTAGCCTGAATTACGTGACGCGCGCCGAATTGTCTACCGTGTACGACGGCCTGTCCAATCTTCTCGACTACGAGACATACGTTCCGATGCGTCCGCATTGGGAGGAACAGGAGATCGTGCGCCTGCCCCAGATCGAGATCGATCGCACATGTGCCCGAGGCTACAATGTGGTGAGGCTTCATGTAGGCAATATACCGTGGACCACGCATTACATTGCGGGCTCCGACTGTGGGCTGATATTGAGCGACGTTATTCTGTTCCATCAGGCATGGGCGTGGTTGGCGGCCGTGGGCCATATCATCGGGCAAAC
>NZ_JBXAXV010000193.1:0-334 GCF_056781955.1 Dellaglioa sp. CoH-57-MRSF-20 | reverse complement strand
AAGAACATAAATACTTGTATGTGCTGACCGAGTTTGCCGCTGCCCTGATCGCAGAAGCATTCAAGGGCCGCATCACGCCCGAAGCGGCTGAGACTCAACTGAAGGTCGCGGCAGAGGACCATCGCTGGCCGATGCTCAACAAGTTCCATCTGCTCGGTCTGATGGTGGCCTACAACGAAGGCTACTCGAAGGCCGTGGATGGTCGCGCATTCGACAATCCGTTTGCCAAGGCCGGTTCGCAGGCCGCCGCGTGGGAACTGGGCACGCAAGACGGCGCTGAGCTGCGCACGCAGCGTGAAGCACAGCCCGGCATTCAGCGTCGTACGGTGACTGT
>NZ_JBXAXV010000192.1:0-334 GCF_056781955.1 Dellaglioa sp. CoH-57-MRSF-20 | reverse complement strand
GAGCATGAGAAGAGGATCACCGTTACCCAGCGTATCATTCGCATGCCACACGGGCCGCAGCCCCGCAGGGTCTAGGTCGAGACAAAGCTCTTCGCGCAGCTCACGAGCCATTCCGACATCGGCACGTTCAGCTTCGAGCTTGCCGCCCGGAAGCACGTACAGACCCGATCCCGGGTCCTTGGCGCGATGCTGAAGCAGCACCCTTCCGTTCTGTGGGTCTTGTATGATGCACGCAACACCTATTACGTGCGTGTCGTTACCGGTCATGTATTCTCCGTTTTGTTGGCAAGTACTTCGACCCGGATTCGGGTTTTGTGGGCACGCGCCATACACC
>NZ_JBXAXV010000191.1:0-337 GCF_056781955.1 Dellaglioa sp. CoH-57-MRSF-20 | reverse complement strand
GTCAAGCTGTTCCCAATGCACAGGGACCCAACCTTCAGGAGTACTGACTTCAAAGCGACGAATCTGATTCAGAGGTTTCATGTATGTATCTCATATTGAGTGTTGTGCCACCATCACCTCCGTGGGGGTCGAAGTAATGATTTTTAGGACACGAAAGAATTGGGTGTCCTCCACATGATTCGCAATAGGTGTCATACGCTGCCCACCTATCGGCCGCGTGCCACTCTCTGCACTCAGGGCACTCTATCTCCTGCCCCGGAAAGTCTAGAGGACCTTCACAGTCGATAGTTTGGTACGCAGCATCGTCAACGCGTATTGTGTTCATGTGTCACCCAGC
>NZ_JBXAXV010000190.1:0-339 GCF_056781955.1 Dellaglioa sp. CoH-57-MRSF-20 | reverse complement strand
GATGTTGGTGCGATTCCATCTGACCAGATAGACAAACCGGGCGGCGTTGCCGGCCTATCGGCAATTCCTAACGGTTCCAGCAACCCGACAGACAACTACGTATACGGGCGCATCAAGAATACAAAGCTTCCGCTTGGTGCTGTCTATATAGTGGGTAACTTCGATGCTAACGCCAACCACGTATCTCAGTACGCAGGTCTTAACACCATCGATACGAACACGGCGCTTTTGGCGAGCGGTATGCAGACCATCGATACCGGGTATAACGCAACCAATCCGTTCTACCAAACAGTTCCGGCAAACGGTTCGGCGTATCTGGTAACAGTTGCTGGTACCACC
>NZ_JBXAXV010000189.1:0-341 GCF_056781955.1 Dellaglioa sp. CoH-57-MRSF-20 | reverse complement strand
ACTCCGGTCGCGGCCTTCCCCATTTCGAAGATCGCTCACACGCTGGCACATCACCACGTGGAGAATGCGCGCGTCAACGAGCATCTGATTTCGATCGGCCCGAACGGAAAGCCCTATTACATTCCGCGCTCGATTCCGATTGAGCAGGTCATCGAGTACGAAGAGCGCTACACGCAGGCCGGTATCCGCGCAGACGGTTCGTACACGCTTGTGGACATGACCGAAGGGTCTGAGGCTCAGAAGCAGGGCCACGAGCCCAAAGCCAAACTTCCGCGAAATGTGCCAGTTCTTGTTGATTGGGTGAACAACAAATACGCGCATACCGGCGCGCAGGGGCTACT
>NZ_JBXAXV010000188.1:0-342 GCF_056781955.1 Dellaglioa sp. CoH-57-MRSF-20 | reverse complement strand
CGCACGAACCACTTTACTGTTACTGGTATCAGTATAACCCTTTTGAGGCTTGCAGTAAACCTCTTTCTGCTCTACGTATTTACCAGCAGCGTCCACCGATGGCGGTGGCATAAACTGATTGAGGGCCTGAGCTGCGCCCTCGCACTCGACTTGTGTCGTGTAAGGACCGGAATCAGCAACCGGTTCGTCCCGCATCCGAAACGCGGGTCGGCCATTTAGAGTTAGCACCGTGGCCGTGATAAGGATGTAGGACGTGGTAATCATCCGAATCGCTCTCGCATTTCGGGCACGAGGTCCGAGAACTTCATCAAGTCACCTTCACGGATTAGCACGTCCTCACCG
>NZ_JBXAXV010000187.1:0-344 GCF_056781955.1 Dellaglioa sp. CoH-57-MRSF-20 | reverse complement strand
CATGTCGCCATCGTCAAACTGAAAGACATAGCCCTCCGCATCCTCCATGCTTTCGAGCGAAGCTAGCGCCTGCTCCAGCGTCATTTCGTGGATGCGGTTCGGAGCTACCGGTATACGTCGCTCATGAATCATGTTCCACACGTGGTGAAACGGATTCATCATCACATATTCGCCGGTCCTGTTGTCCCGAACGTGCAGCAGCGTGATGGACGGCCGATCGTAACGAACCACCACCTGACTTTCAGGGTCCACGAATTCGAAGGTGGCCGTATGGTCCGAGGCCGCAACCACACGCGCAAAATCTGCGATGTTTTTGGGAACCTCGCGCTCGAACGCTCGAACCG
>NZ_JBXAXV010000186.1:0-345 GCF_056781955.1 Dellaglioa sp. CoH-57-MRSF-20 | reverse complement strand
ACATGGGAGTGCCCATGTAGTGCTCGAATTCCATGTTCCAGTTACGCGTTACGTATCGCATAATGCCCAGAACCGTGGCCTTCGCGTCGATTCGTCCGTGCATGGGAATCAGTGCTGACCGCTTCAGCAAATCCGCAATCTGCGCATCGCGATCAGCCAAATCGTAGCCATCGATGTTCAGGAGCCGGGCGAGACGTGTGCCGTGCTCCGCGATCCACTGTTCATCAGAGCACGTTTCGGCCTCGACGCGTGCATCGTTGCGACCTGCTTGATAGGCAGACTCCATATCGCGCCGCACCATACGCACGATTCCAGAATTGGCTTCACCGTATTGCGTATACCAGT
>NZ_JBXAXV010000185.1:0-346 GCF_056781955.1 Dellaglioa sp. CoH-57-MRSF-20 | reverse complement strand
CCTATCACACTGAATACGGGTGGCATTCTCGAAGGTCAGAGCGTGCTGACGAGCGGCGGTATGGTCGAGATGCAGGACGCGCTTAAACCGGGCACGGTGGTTCACTGATGGGTAAGCGCTTCAAGGTCCGAGATAACAAGGCTATATACATCAACGCCATTGATTACAAGGATCAGAGACTGGTATCCGTTCGTCAGCAATACACGACGGCTAAGGAACCTGATGTGTGGAAGAACGGATATCAGGGGATTAGCCTGCCGTCGAGTCCTAAGGCGCTGCGCAAGCTCGCGGCTCACCTCGAATTGCTGGCTACTCGAATCGAGGCCGGTGAGCAAGAGTTCGAGGC
>NZ_JBXAXV010000184.1:0-346 GCF_056781955.1 Dellaglioa sp. CoH-57-MRSF-20 | reverse complement strand
CCTCCTATTCTGTTGGGTGGGAACGGTACGATTCGAACGTACGGTAAACCTCGGCGCCGGATTTGCCTGACGCACCGGGCAACGGTGGCTTTGTCTATTATGACCAGCCTTCCTGCATTAAGCCGCTCTGCCCACGTTCCCATTGGGGTGACTGATGGGATTCGAACCCATGACCTCCGGAATCACAATCCGGAACTCTAACCGGCTGAGCTACAGTCACCATCGATAAAACAATGCCATGTTGGTGGGCCGTACTGGACTCGAACCAGTGACCAACCGATTATGAGTCGGCTGCTCTAACCAACTGAGCTAACGGCCCATCTGTCAGTTCCGTGGGTTTCTTACC
>NZ_JBXAXV010000183.1:0-347 GCF_056781955.1 Dellaglioa sp. CoH-57-MRSF-20 | reverse complement strand
ACCAAGATGTGTGGACGCTGCTCTCGGACGGCAAATTCTCCAGCGACTCGACCGTGTTTGCCGAGATCGAAATGATGCTGGCTTATCGCGAGAACTCGGTGCGCAAGATCGAAGAACCGTCAACCGATGATGACAAGGCAGAAGAGGACAAGAAAAAGAAGGAAGAGCCGTTCCGTATCACACCGTGGCAGGCGCGCGAGTTCAAGAAAACGCTGCGTCTGGCCGAAAGTATTCGCGAGATCATGAGCTGGGATGAAGTGAAGTTGGCTTCGGTGCTGGAGAATGCGCTCGGCCGCGAATCGTGGGAAATCGACTACACGAAGCTCGTCATCTTCATCAGCGGCAAC
>NZ_JBXAXV010000182.1:0-347 GCF_056781955.1 Dellaglioa sp. CoH-57-MRSF-20 | reverse complement strand
ATACTAGGCAGCGCTCCCCGCTCGTTGCTGTTCCAGTTCGGCAAGTTTCTTGCGAGTTCGTTCAATCTTTTCCTCTAGCTGTTTTTGCTTGAGTGTCTTTTGCGGGGACTGCTCCGCACGACGGTTGGTGCACGGAACGATCTCAAGATTTCGTGCCACACCCGAGGCCTCAATCTCACTCATCCGGCGTCGAGCTACCTTCGGGTCTTGCGCAGAGCCGCATACAGTACGCAAATGTACCTGCTTACGATCGAACAAGTCACTCGACTGACAGGCCACATCTCCAACGATCAGGTAGTTGACGCGGAAGTCACGGTAGTTGGTGCCTTGGAAACGGTTGCACTGCG
>NZ_JBXAXV010000181.1:0-348 GCF_056781955.1 Dellaglioa sp. CoH-57-MRSF-20 | reverse complement strand
GGAACATCATGACCGTTACGACCAATCTCGCAGACTTCGGGCACCGTGAGCGCGAGGAAGTTATTACCCTTCTCACTGCGTGGAATCGCGCGGGGCTGCCTGATGGCTTTGAGGCCGACGGGGTACACCCCGCGTTTAACACGTGCAGCGGCAAAGTGTTCCTCACGAACGCGGATTTTCAAGTGTGTATGATTCCGAGCGGTAGCGAATCCCTCGAATCGTGGTACACGACGCCGCATGAGGGACGGGAAGGGTTCTTTTCGGACCTGTGCGAAGAATACCCGGACATGCACGAAACGGACCGCGCCGACCTGCGCGAACTCGCGGAGATTCTGGGCCGCTCGTCTG
>NZ_JBXAXV010000180.1:0-348 GCF_056781955.1 Dellaglioa sp. CoH-57-MRSF-20 | reverse complement strand
AGTGCCCACATCATCGGCGCTGAGCAGCTTAGGCTTCTTGCCCTGAATGCCATCGTAGTACTGCTGAAGAGCCTGCATGATATTCGCGAGTTCGCGCATATCTGAATTGCTGGCCTTCACCACCTGCTTGATGATCGAGCGCTCGTCATCCAGCACGTAGTCCATGCCCTCGCCTTTGGCGATACGCAGGGCCTGTTTGCCGAGTGAGCTGGTGGTGGGCGTTTCCAGCTGGAACTGCGTGCAGCGCTTCAGGATCGCGCGGCCGACAGTAGAGGACTGGAATTTTTCCGGCTCCATCGAACAGATGATCACGTCGTATCCTTGGATGGTTCCTCCAGAGGCTTGAGC
>NZ_JBXAXV010000179.1:0-349 GCF_056781955.1 Dellaglioa sp. CoH-57-MRSF-20 | reverse complement strand
ACCTAAGTTCGGTCATTAGTTTCAAGCGCAGTAAATAGTAGTTTTCATAAACCTGAAGAGTAGTGCATGCAAAACAACCAAGTGTTTCACGGCAAAGTTTCTGAAGTACGTGTGATCGAGCACTCACGCTCGTCGAAGTCCGGAACGGACCTGATCACCTTCCAATTGAAGTATCCGCGCTACATTCATGCCGAGTTCATGACACACCGTGTATTCTCGCGCAATGCATCAAGTTCGCGAGCCATACCCGCTAAGAAGCTTATCTCCCAGATTCGCGAAGAGCCCGTGTTCTTTGCTCACGTCGGTCTGAACGAACCGGGCATGCAGGCTAGCGATCAAGTTACTGCCG
>NZ_JBXAXV010000178.1:0-355 GCF_056781955.1 Dellaglioa sp. CoH-57-MRSF-20 | reverse complement strand
GATTCTACGTGATTCGGCGTTGACTCGCGACAGTCTGCGCCGCGCGTACGATGAAGGTTTCACAGACTACCGGGATTGATACCGGAACTAATAACCCTTGGCCTACAGGGGTTATTGTTGACGGCTCAAACCAAACCCCGTAAGATTCACACATACCGCACTGAGCGGGATTAACCACTAGAGGCAAATATGGCAACCTACCTTAACCTGAAAATCGGCGCGGCTCGTCGTCTGGCCTATCTGCGCGGCTACGTGCAGGCGCATAACGAAAAGGTCGCAAAGAAGGGTTACGGGTTGACGCTGGATAGCTGGAAAGCGGCGCGCACGCAGCGCCTCGATTCGACGGGCGGCGGCC
>NZ_JBXAXV010000177.1:0-356 GCF_056781955.1 Dellaglioa sp. CoH-57-MRSF-20 | reverse complement strand
CATATCGTTGAGCAGGACGCGGCGGATGCCCTCCGTAACCTCGTCCAGCGCAAGCCGCCGCGTGCTCTGCGGCTTTTCCTCGTCGCCGTACTCATCCACCGTCAGCACGCGCGGGGGCGTGTAGCCGTGTTCGTCGGCTTCTGCGTATTCTTCGGCCGTGACCCCGGCCCATTCGGAACACTCGTATTGCGCGCGATCCATCAGGCTGTAGACGAGTGCATGCGGAATGTCGAGCGTGAGTGAAACCAGTTTCGTACTCATTTCATTGTCCTTAGTGGGTAAGAGTCTGTAGTATGGACGCTATCAAACGGCGTGTCAAGCCCTTTATGCGGTGCACGTTCGGGCCGCCACGTGCT
>NZ_JBXAXV010000176.1:0-357 GCF_056781955.1 Dellaglioa sp. CoH-57-MRSF-20 | reverse complement strand
GCAGCTTCGGTGGCCGCACGCGAAAGCAGCCGTTACAAGAGTGCAGCGTATAAGCAAGCGAAGAAAGTTCAACGTGCTGCTGTGCGTTCGGGTCCAGAATTTCGAGAATTTAATCGGCTTGATGTGGCTGTGCGTCGCGCTGAGCAGGCTGGTAAAGATACGTCCGCGCTGATAGAGCAGCGCGAGCGCGCCAGAGCCGCGTGGAAGGCTGCGAAACAGCCTAGTAAATAACGCGTATTACATACAGGAGTCCAAAAATGAGTGACGAACTAAATCCGGGGCGCGCAGCGTTCCCGCCGTTCATACCAGAATCACCAACACGATTCGCGCAGCCTGCGGACCCGACGCCGACCCGGC
>NZ_JBXAXV010000175.1:0-357 GCF_056781955.1 Dellaglioa sp. CoH-57-MRSF-20 | reverse complement strand
GATGTAGCCTAGGTCTTCGGAGCCCGGGAACGGCAGAAGCCCACGATCACGATTCGACGGCGTGCGAATCACCACGAATTTGTGATCCTCGCTAACCCGGTACTTGTGGCCACCAATTTCGAGAGCGACCAGTGAATCGACGTTGCGTACCAGATGGGCGGTCGCCGGTGCCCAAATCTGCTTGCCGCCGCTCCATACAGGAACTTCGAATTGGTTAGGATTACGACTCAGGCTTTCGATCGTTGCGTCATGCGGCTCCATACCGAGATCACCGTCATCCAGACGACGGACACGGATCGGAGTGTCAGCCACAAACGGGCCGTCAGGGTCCGGGTCGGCCAGACAGATGATCTTGCC
>NZ_JBXAXV010000174.1:0-358 GCF_056781955.1 Dellaglioa sp. CoH-57-MRSF-20 | reverse complement strand
GTATACGAAATGGTCGTAGGGAACCTCGATAGGAAACACGCCAAGAAATCGACGCCCCGCAACCTCGAACTCACGTTTGTAGAAAAGCGATTTGGGCGTGAAATTCGAGACAGACGCAGAAATTTCCCAAAACCACTCATTAAGTTCACGCCTTTCATCGATAGTTTCAGTTTCGACCAAAAGTTCTTTTCGGTCCCAAACCTCGACATCATGCTCTTCCATCACGATCTTCGCGCTATGCGTAAGTGCCAAAGGCAAAAACGATTCGGATACAAGACGCTGCGTAACGCGCTTCTCTATGCGTGGCACAAGGCCCCGAGCCTCGATCAGTTTCATTTGCCTGCGTTCACGTGTTCGA
>NZ_JBXAXV010000173.1:0-360 GCF_056781955.1 Dellaglioa sp. CoH-57-MRSF-20 | reverse complement strand
CTTCCTTATCGATAGGGTCCATCACACTCATGCTCCTGCTGCTCGCGCGTGTTCCACAGCTGTCTGCCACGAGGCTAGCGAAATCGCGTCACCGGCCCGGGCCTCGGCCACCGTCAGCTGTGTTTTAAGCTCGCTGATGACACGATCGCGTTCCCGGATTTCGGTCAACAGCTTGTCTGTGAATTCCAGCAGGTCGCGAGCATCAGGCCCATCCAGCAGCCGTTCTTGTTCCATCAGCAGGTCTACCAGCGTCTTCATTGATCAATTCTCCAGCGTTTATCGCAATCGGGACAGTGAAAGTCGATCCAGTAGCAATCATCAGCCTTGCACCAGTTACCGGTGCTGCCGTCGTACTTCTTC
>NZ_JBXAXV010000172.1:0-361 GCF_056781955.1 Dellaglioa sp. CoH-57-MRSF-20 | reverse complement strand
CTCGGGCGTATCGATCACGACCTTTTCGAAGAGTGCTCGGCGCTCGTGACCAGCATGTTGGACGGCGCTGATAGTCTAGAGAGCTGGCTGATGCGTGAAGGGCTAGCCTCGTACAACGAGCTTTTCCCAGACGATTGGGATGAGTATCAGGCCGCGCAGGACTGGCGTCGTGCGAACCGCATCGAGTGGCTTAACCATATTTTGGAGAACCTATGACACCTGTAGAACATGAGCTTATGGAGCACGCGCTCGCCACGCTGGAAGCGAAGCCCGACCGCCAAACGATTTGCGGCGCTATCGTGAACGCCCAGTACGAGCTGAGCGGGCGACGACGCAATGCCGATGCGAGATGGAATTGGCC
>NZ_JBXAXV010000171.1:0-361 GCF_056781955.1 Dellaglioa sp. CoH-57-MRSF-20 | reverse complement strand
ACCACCCGATTGCCCACTGGCGTAACTGCCAGCACGGTTACTGGATGCTGCACGGTCACTGCCACGGTGATTTCGACTATGCGACCCACGGGCTCGATCGATATAAGATCGCAGATGTGGGTTGGGATGCGAGCCCGGCTTACGAACTCCGTGACTTGTCACGCATTTACGCGGATCAGCAACTGCGCGCCGCTGGCTTTTCAGTGTCGGCGCGTGCCGAGCAGTATGGACCTATTCCGTTCTCGAAGCTGGCCCCCATCATGGCCGAGCGTGAGGTTAAACCCCATCACGATACTTACCGGTAGTAAATAAATTGGGTAGGACCTACCCATTAGGGGCTTCGCCCCATTCATCCGGCAAG
>NZ_JBXAXV010000170.1:0-365 GCF_056781955.1 Dellaglioa sp. CoH-57-MRSF-20 | reverse complement strand
GCCACAGCACGCGCAACGCCCGGGCGTCGCATACGTACCGCAACCACAGAATCCTGAGGCACAAGCAGACGCAATGTTCCGTGACGCAATGGCCCAGCCGATGCATCCGGCAGTCGCGGCCTCCATGCAACAGCAGCAACCTGATCCTCGGTGGGTGCCGCAGTCAGCTCCTAGCATTCCCCAGCCCGTAGCTCACGCTCCAGTGCCCCAGCAAAAGGTTGCGCCGAATCTTGTGCAGTCCTATGTAAATCAGGTGGCGTCGCAGCATCCGGGTGTAATCACACCTGTCGCGGACGGTGAGTATTCATCGGTTGAGCTTCCTTCGCGATTCGCGTTCTACGGTTTCACTGATCTATACGTATGCC
>NZ_JBXAXV010000169.1:0-366 GCF_056781955.1 Dellaglioa sp. CoH-57-MRSF-20 | reverse complement strand
AAGTCTCGCGTTCATCTCATTGACTCCGAATCTGATGATCTGGCTGTAGCCCAGCAACTAGAGGGCAAGTTGAACGGTGCCTCTGTAGGTTCGTTTCGCGTCAAGAAGGCTGAGGACGGTGACGTGATTCTGTGCACGCACGACTGCTTGCTGCGGGTTCGTCTCGATATGCCCGGCAAGGATCGAATCTCGTTGATCTTTGACGAAGCGCGTCAATGTGTTCAGACCTCACTCACGGTGAAAGCTCCCGCCAAAGTTCTTCAAGACCTGAAGCAATGCGTAGAAGTGATCGAACCGCGCGAGTATCGTGGTGGCGTTCTAGCCCGATGGTCATGGAAATCCGGCGCGGAGCCCATGACCGAACAT
>NZ_JBXAXV010000168.1:0-368 GCF_056781955.1 Dellaglioa sp. CoH-57-MRSF-20 | reverse complement strand
ATCTGCCGCTCAGGGCAGTGTGAGTGTGTGGCGCAACGGTATAGGGGCACCTGCCAACACAGTAGGAAATAATGGGGATTACTATCTAGATGACGGTAACGGAAACGTGTACGCGAAGTCGGCCGGAGTCTATTCGATAGTCGCTAACATAGCAGGTCCCCAAGGCGTCGCTGGAGCCGCAGGTGCCGCGGGCGCTACGGGTCCGCAAGGTCCTAAAGGTGATGCTGGTATAGCGGGTGCGCCGGGCGCGAATGGCAACACTATATGGAACGGGACTGGTGCTCAGTCAAACACCCTCGGCGCACCCGGCGGCTTCTATTTGCAGACCGATACTTCGGTGCTATGGGGTCCTAAAACAACGGCATGGC
>NZ_JBXAXV010000167.1:0-369 GCF_056781955.1 Dellaglioa sp. CoH-57-MRSF-20 | reverse complement strand
ACTCGCACAAGTACGGCGGTCAGCTCGTCAAGTCCAAAGAGAACCAGAAGGGTTGGCTCTCGATGTTTGAGACTAGCAAGGGGAAGGTCCAGTTCGAGTCGATGATGAACATCGATCGAGATCATAAAACTATCACGATCTCGGACTGGGCCCCGGGCACCAACATCGAAAAGTTCGTGGCCAAGGTCCGGACGTTTGACGAGACGCAACGCTGCTACAACTCGAAGGGCAGCACTACCTACACCATCGAATGCAAGAGTGCGTACAACTACGCGCAGTTCGATAAGTGGGTGGAGAAAGTTCGCAAGGCCACGCTACAGAACCGCAGTTTCAAGATCAACGTGACGCTTCGTGAGGTCGTGGAGACGG
>NZ_JBXAXV010000166.1:0-369 GCF_056781955.1 Dellaglioa sp. CoH-57-MRSF-20 | reverse complement strand
GCGTAGTCCCGGCGTCACGAATCCTGATTGTTGGGGTACGTAGGGCGGTGCTGTAGACCATTGAGAGCATGTGGAGATGGCAGTGGCTCGTGAAGTACAAGAAGAGGCCGGCTATACCGGTCCGCTAAAGCTGCGTCCGCTGCTACTGTTCCGTGGGGACGGCATGGTGTACCAGAACTTCTTGGCCATAGTTCCTCATGAATTTCAACCCAAGTTGAATTGGGAAACGTCGGATGCCCAGTGGGTGGACGACATCGAGGACGTTAGTCCTCTGCATCCGGGCGTAGAAGCCCTGCTCAACGACGACACGTCGATGGCCTCTATCGCTTATTTTCGTGGCCAAGAAACGTACCGTGAACCGCATGAACT
>NZ_JBXAXV010000165.1:0-371 GCF_056781955.1 Dellaglioa sp. CoH-57-MRSF-20 | reverse complement strand
ATTCAACCATACACCATCGAGCGGAACGCCCATCTCGGGCCGGTCCCCCGGGAGGTGGCGTAGCACCCTATTCACCGCGCGACAGTAAAGCCGCACAGGCTATGGCGACACTGCCACGCGCGCTTCAAGAGTTCGTGGCAAACGGGGAAACGAGTCCCGGCTCCGAGTCCCGTAGCCATGCAGGCGGCCAACTGAAGGCAGGCAGTGGCACACTGGCCAAGTCCATTCTGCACGATGTGCCGGGTGCTTTGGAGAAGATGGGTTTGCTACAACAGCTTGTTGGGGAGAACGCAGATGGCGATGCCCGTGACAAAGTAGAAGCCCTGATCGAAGCGTTGCTGAATACCTCGTCCATGCGCGAGGCTATAGAG
>NZ_JBXAXV010000164.1:0-371 GCF_056781955.1 Dellaglioa sp. CoH-57-MRSF-20 | reverse complement strand
AAACTGCTTTCAAACGTGATCGGGAACCCGGATCGATATTTGGGGCCCGATTACGAATTCGCGGTGTAGGACACACGTCTAGGGGGTGCGCATGAAGGTGAAGTGTAACGGACGTAAGCACGGGTACAATACCNAGCAAGAGGCACAGGCCGCAAAGCACAACTGGATTTGCCGACGAAAACGTCAGGGNAACCCTATCGTCAATATCATGCACGTGTACGGATGTGAGTGTGGAAAGTTCCACATTGGCCGGGCCCGAGGCTCCATCAACTGGGATTTTGTGCACTCGATCCGCCCCACGATTCTCTCGGAGGTCAAATGAAACTTGTTCGTTGCTGTACGTACATGGACGACTATCAGGATATGATGGC
>NZ_JBXAXV010000163.1:0-372 GCF_056781955.1 Dellaglioa sp. CoH-57-MRSF-20 | reverse complement strand
GCGCATGGACCCGAGCGGACGCGACACTGGGTATTTTCTCCCCGAGCAGGGCCGGCCGAATCAGAACTACCTCACACTTACTCGTCCGGCACCTAACGGTTACGCGCCGGTTGACCCGGTGCTGGTAAGTTTGTGGACCTGATGATGGGATAAAGCAATGGGCCTTCGGGCCCATTTTCGCAACCACGTACTTGTTAAGGAGTACAAAATGGCAGTTGAAATTCAAGCAGCAAACCGGCTGGTGGCCTCCGAAAAATGGAGTCACGATGTGCACACCAAGAAGCATCCTCCGGAAGGCAAGTTCGCGGATGGAAGCGCCGAACCAATCGCAGAGTGGGCTGAGCGTAGCCATAACGGAAATATCGGCAAAGC
>NZ_JBXAXV010000162.1:0-372 GCF_056781955.1 Dellaglioa sp. CoH-57-MRSF-20 | reverse complement strand
AACTAATAAAACGCGGTGTTTCTCGGCTTATTGCTTAAAAATTTAATAAATATTATCTAGTTTTCAAAGAACAAATTCGACAATTAATATTGTCAATGGAGCCTAACGGGATCGAACCGATGACCTCCTGCGTGCAAGGCAGGCGCTCTCCCAGCTGAGCTAAGGCCCCATAATGGGTATTTTATTAATTGGTAAATGGGCCTAAATGGACTCGAACCATCGACCTCACGCTTATCAGGCGTGCGCTCTAAACCAGCTGAGCTATAGGCCCGTAAACGCTTTTGAGAGTAGATCTCTCAAAACTAAACAAATTTTCGACAAGTGTGTAGGTTTCCGTAATATTCCTTAGAAAGGAGGTGATCCAGCCGCAGG
>NZ_JBXAXV010000161.1:0-374 GCF_056781955.1 Dellaglioa sp. CoH-57-MRSF-20 | reverse complement strand
GAACCCAAGATCAAGACCCTGACTCAGAATTGAGAACGAGGGATGCTCGCTCTGGTTGTTGACGATGGCTACGTACTCAGCATGATAGTCGCTTGTAGTTTCCAGCAACCTTTGCAGCTTATATAGCCAGCGGCTTCCTTCGTACTTGGCGTCGAGGTCCTGTAGCTCATGAGCGAGCGTATCTGCTATGTCCTGATCTACGCCTCCCCATCTTGATGCTACCGATACCTGCATATGTTTGTCGCGCTGCGGAAGCTCAACGCTTACTACCCGATGGTGATTTGGGAACTTCAATGCCCATTGGCCTTTATACCTTGAGTTGGTATGGTGGCCGGTTGCCACGCATCCGGAATCGAATACGGGCAACACTGGCG
>NZ_JBXAXV010000160.1:0-374 GCF_056781955.1 Dellaglioa sp. CoH-57-MRSF-20 | reverse complement strand
GCCTTAAACGGAGCACCGGTCAAAAGCTGCTGAACGGTAAGCACCCCCTCTTCATCTGGATCACACCATACATACAGCCCGGACTTTGAATCCATCATGCGAATCTCGTCGTACAGGATTCGTGCATAGATAGGTGTACTCATTAAAACCCTCCAGAAGATCGCACACGCCTCACCATATCGAGCGTGAAACTCAGTTGCGTAACCTTGGTAGCGGCCCCGATTTCATCACGCTTCTTCTGGTAGGCACCGAGTGCCTTGAAGTACGTGGCCTTATACGCCGCATCTTTGTCAAGAATCTTCAGCGCCAACGTCTCCACGTCTACACCACGGGCTTCGGCCAAGGCGGTCAGGATAGAGGACTCGCGACCAGCC
>NZ_JBXAXV010000159.1:0-375 GCF_056781955.1 Dellaglioa sp. CoH-57-MRSF-20 | reverse complement strand
CCGCCGAAACGCGCGAGAAAAAAGCAGCGTGACCCCTTGCGCGCATTCGTAGGATGAGAGATAATGTAATCCCCTCATCCTACGGAGTGCGTGCGTATGGTAATTGACTTGCATAATTATAAATTCTGGCGCGAGGTTTGCAGACTCAGCCTGCAAAAGCAGCAGCTAGAAACATCGATTGCAGCGGGGATTCAACCGCAATCGAGCGAAGGACAGGAGACACGACAGAGCGCAAACGGTGCGCGCCTGCCGTTTCGCGTGATACCCGACTGATACACTCGGGTATGTTGACGGGGCCGGTTGCCTGTGGTATGCTGTATGGTACGGGCTACGGCTGATTTACGGGGTCAGCATGAGGGAAAGACTACGCGATAA
>NZ_JBXAXV010000158.1:0-376 GCF_056781955.1 Dellaglioa sp. CoH-57-MRSF-20 | reverse complement strand
ACCCCGCGCTCCGTGGCTACTAGCATCGTGCATCTCAAGGCCCTCCGTGCGGACCCGCGTGTTCGAAACATTCTGAACGACATCAGTGAGCTGTATTCTGTCGATGATTCGGCACGTATCGAGGACTGGATGGAAGATATCAAGCTGGACTCGCCGCGTGATGAGATTGCGCAGATTCTGGGCGAAAAGTACAACATTGCATTCTCGTCGCAAAAGATTCAGCAATGGGATCAGGTGTACGACGTGGTGATGGACGTGCTGGACGCGCAGGCCGGTATCAAGGTCAGTGAACCCGAGGTCAAGTACGACCCGGGTCTCGCGCAGCGTGTCCGGCGTGTGGTGCGCGCCGCAGTCGGGAACGGCCCGCTCGAACTCG
>NZ_JBXAXV010000157.1:0-376 GCF_056781955.1 Dellaglioa sp. CoH-57-MRSF-20 | reverse complement strand
TCTATAGAATGCTTCTCATAGGCTCACGTGAGCCATTAACCCGAGGCTTAAAAATGATCTTAACGTTTGGCACCTTTCTTTGCTGTGCGATTGCCGCCGTCGCGATTGTCGCGTGCATCGCGGCCGGAACCCGCGACCATTACCCCGATACGGCACGACTCCGCGCCGCACGTAAAAAGAGGTCTTGAAAATGGGCCTTTATTCCAATAACAAGGATATTGATAAGATCGTTCGCGATCTTGTGCGCAAAGAAAAGTGGACGTTCGAACACGGCAAGAAACACGGGAAATTAACGGCACCTAACGGGTTGAGCACGCCCGTTACAATTAGCCCTAGTGACTCGCGCGCCGTCAACAATTTTCGGGCTGTTGTGCGC
>NZ_JBXAXV010000156.1:0-377 GCF_056781955.1 Dellaglioa sp. CoH-57-MRSF-20 | reverse complement strand
ACGTACACGAGTTCCGTGTCTCCGGGCTGCGGCTCGGGTGTCGCAAGCGTGGCGATAGCCTGCATCGCATTGTAAATCGGGGTGTTTCGGCCTTTATGCCAGCTCGGCGCTACTGTGTTCAGAACGCGCACCACACAGCCCCATGCAACTTCGTGGTCGTTTTCGAACATCGGGTCGTTCTTAACGTCCTCATAGATTTTGTCGAGATCGAGTTCCATATTTCCTCCTAGTCGTGAATTTTGCTCAGAATACAAAAAGGGACTGCGCTGTCAAGCACAATCCCTTTTCTTTACATCAGGCCAATCAGCGGCCGAATTTCACGGACTCACGTTCCGGAAGCGGAAGCCGCCCCGCATACTTCTTGATGAGGATGGCGG
>NZ_JBXAXV010000155.1:0-379 GCF_056781955.1 Dellaglioa sp. CoH-57-MRSF-20 | reverse complement strand
CCATCATCAGTGACCAAGGCCGCTACGAGCGTGCAGCAACCCTCGATCTCGAAACGGGACTTCGTGCGATTCGCGCCGACATGGGTCTTCGCGAAAAGGAGCTTCGCTCGGAAGTTGCACCGGGGCTGTTTGTGCATACCACGAGCAAGCGCCTGCGCTGCTTTGCTAAGCACGGAACGACGTGCAGCGCGTGTGGTGCCGAAGCCTCATACTTCGCGATCGAGCGCACGTATTCGAAGAAAGGCGGCGACGGTCCGTTCCATATGAATATGTGGGGTACCGTCAATGGCAAAGACGTGATATTTACGCACGATCATACGATTAGCCGCCATAACGGTGGGGCGGACGCGCTTCACAACATGACCACGATGTGTGGGCC
>NZ_JBXAXV010000154.1:0-379 GCF_056781955.1 Dellaglioa sp. CoH-57-MRSF-20 | reverse complement strand
GGGCCCGAAACAGATTCGGAGGATGGGGAGTCGGAAGATCGCCTCTACGCATTGTACGCAACTCCGGTCCGTAACGGATACTGGAACACGCAAATCACGCTGGCTGCTGTCGAGCTGGGTTCAGGTGAGGGTGATGAGGACATCGAATTCAGTGATGAGATTTACACTGTGTTTGCATACTCGTCACCGGAGCGTGAAGACGGCATCAACGAAATACTGTGTGGGATGCTACAGATTCTTCAGGTGCACAACGTAGACAATCCTGTTGACTTGGTTCATCGCTATGGTGGTCACGTCAGGGGCAGGAGCGTAAATCGCTTCGCAGCTCCTGACACACATTAACGAACGCTGGACGTTCCCTATGCCAGACAACAAGTAC
>NZ_JBXAXV010000153.1:0-380 GCF_056781955.1 Dellaglioa sp. CoH-57-MRSF-20 | reverse complement strand
TGGCGTACAATCCAGATAACCGGGCGCGTACATGCGTGCGAGCCAGCCTTCGCAAACCGGAAACAGTTTATCAGGGTCCCGCGGTTCGCCCTCAAGATAGTTGAGGAATGCCGATACGTCGGTCGCGCACGTGCGCCCGATCACGTCGGACGGCACAATTTCCAACCCGTGCGTCGTGTCGATTGCAAAATAAAGATCATGGTAAACCTGCGGCTGCATGTGCGACATGGTGTTACTCCGTGTGTTTAGCGTTAGACCTATTGTATGCGGCCCGAATCGAGCCGTCAACGATAACCCTATCGCGAACGCGGATTAGAATTCGAGAGTGCCGAGCCCGATTAGGTAATGGGTTACGGCGTCGAATTCCGCGCGGTCAGCCC
>NZ_JBXAXV010000152.1:0-381 GCF_056781955.1 Dellaglioa sp. CoH-57-MRSF-20 | reverse complement strand
ACCCGTTTTACACGCGGCAGTCTCAGATCATTGCTACAGCGTACGCCGCTAACCCAGAAAAGGCAGCACGTGACTGGGGCGCGAATCCTCCTGCTGTTCACTCGCGATTTATCCATCCCGATACTATTGCACAGGGTACATTCGTCAACGGGCCAAATGCGCACAACTTCATCTACCAGTTCGATAAGCCGGGTGAAGTCTACGGTCGTATCGAAACCGTGCGTCGTTTCAAGTGGCCAAGCATAATCGCGATCGACGCCGGGTCCTCGAACAACTCGTTCTGTATTGCATCTGTCCACTACGATTTCGACACAGGGAAAACGGTAGTCGGCACCGCCCTCGAATGTATTCCACTTGACGGCAGGAAGGTCAACTTCAACC
>NZ_JBXAXV010000151.1:0-384 GCF_056781955.1 Dellaglioa sp. CoH-57-MRSF-20 | reverse complement strand
GCTCATCAACGACATCCTGATCTAGATTTTGCACAACCGGTGCGCGCCCTACATCGTGCTGTGCCCGGGACACCTTTTGGCCAACTACGTGAACGAAATGCTGTACTTCACGGGCGGCCAGATGAACGTGATTCCGCTCTCGATGGAAGCGGTTCGCGTGCACGGTATCGAGCGATTGCAAGCGATGTTGGAGGGTGCGCCACGTAACACTGTGGTGGTCGCCGACTACAACGCTCTCATGTACCGACAATACAGCGTGTGCTACGGCACGACGCCTGTCACGGTCTACCCAATCATTGACTTTCTGCGACAGTTTCGCTTTTCGTACGCAGGATTGGACGAATCGCACAAGGTGAAGAACGATACGGGGCGCACGCAAGCCAC
>NZ_JBXAXV010000150.1:0-385 GCF_056781955.1 Dellaglioa sp. CoH-57-MRSF-20 | reverse complement strand
CAGGCAAGCATTGAACGCAACGATGCACGATGGATCAAAGAAGCGGGGATGAGTGATGACGGAAAGTAACGGACCGTTTACGGTCATGGCGTGCCTGACGCGGCGCGGCTTCGCAATCGACGTGTGCACTGTGCAGGATGAGGCGCAGGCCGAGCGCATCGCGCATCAATGGGCGGCCGACTACGGGGCCGCAGCTATCGAGCCGCCCNCAGGCCCGCGTCGCTGGATCGAGCGCGCGGACACGGTGCACTCGAATTATCGACCTAGCGCANTGGCGCTTGCCTTTAACTCACGACGGGGATAAGCCAAATGGATAACCGCAGCACGTACAATCAACACGGCCAATTGATCGTAATCGATGGCACGGCAGAGGACGGCACTTATC
>NZ_JBXAXV010000149.1:0-385 GCF_056781955.1 Dellaglioa sp. CoH-57-MRSF-20 | reverse complement strand
CCTCCAGATGTTGATACATACGACGACCTTTGCCCTTTCCGACGTAGAATGGCTCATGATCGAACGCTACTACTTTGTCACCAACTGTATACAAGTAAGAGCCCGGTTTACGCGGATCGAGCAGTGCATAAACGTAGTAGAGCGGGTCAAGACTGAGCCTGTTGCGAGAATGCGCCTGAAGCTCTCGTGCCTGTTTGCGAACCAATGAAGAGAATGTGCGAGCCATGGTGTACTCCGAGTTTGTTCTTCATAAAATTGCACATCCTGCTTTACTCGTTTTGTTGGCATTTCTTCATTATTTTTGCAGTGTTTTCACGGCTCACGTGCATCTTTACGGATTCGATTCGGTGGCATCTTGTCCACCTTCTAGTTCATGCGGTTCACG
>NZ_JBXAXV010000148.1:0-386 GCF_056781955.1 Dellaglioa sp. CoH-57-MRSF-20 | reverse complement strand
GATGAGTGAGGCGCTTGCCGCGATTGGTGTCGAGAACCCGCTCGGGGCACTGGAACGCGCGGCCGCAGATGGGGTGCCAGTGCCACTCAAGATGTGGCTTTCGGCGGCTGGCATCAATCTGGTCGAACTGGAAAAGGACATCGTAGACGGCGAGGATTTGCGCGTTCTGCTCACGAATAACACGATCAACGTGCTGGAAGAGGTGGCTCGCGGCATCGTAGCCTCAAAGGGCAAGTATGGCGTCCACGCGTTCAACGCCCTGATTATGAACTTGCGGGACTTGATCAGTAAATAAATGTTGACACCGAAGAGCCACCACGTTAAACTGGTGGCTCTTTTCATTGGAGGCGTCATGAAGCTCAACAAGTTTGACAAGCGTATGCTGA
>NZ_JBXAXV010000147.1:0-386 GCF_056781955.1 Dellaglioa sp. CoH-57-MRSF-20 | reverse complement strand
CTTCTATTGGGTCAGTCGTCAATGGTGTGCTTGGCAGTGATAACGTAACCAATTTCCTGAGGGCTGTAGGCATAACGCCAAAGGCAGGGTCGCTGACCAACACGTCGCAGAACTCGAATGATGGAGCCAACAATACGGTACCGGCAGATGCCACGGTAAACCCGAGCATGGGTACTGCTGCCTACTGGAACACGAAGCTGAAGAACCGCATCTCGATCAAGATTGGCAACTATCTGTTCTTCGACTCAGTGGTTATCACGCGAGTCTCTATAACGGCGGCCTCGAACTTCGATGCACAGACTGGTCTGCCGCACCACTGCCGCGTGCTGGTTGAATTCAAGCCTCTGTTCATGCTCACACAGCACGACCTAGATACGCTATTCATC
>NZ_JBXAXV010000146.1:0-387 GCF_056781955.1 Dellaglioa sp. CoH-57-MRSF-20 | reverse complement strand
CTTCCATACTTGAAACGCGGACTCGATACCGGGGAACGCGAATGTGCCGTCGTCGAGCACGGCAAACGCCGTATCCGGGCTCGTGGCCAGAGCCGGAACCTGGCGGAGAGTCGCTTCATCGTAGTCGTCCTCAAACTCTTTTTGGAATTCAAGACGCTCGACGAGCCCGGGTGCGAGTTTGATCTTCTCGCCCATGACGTTGAGAATGTGGTCGGTATGGCTCATCAAAGTTTCCCGATGGAGGTTGCGAAGTTACGGAGGCGACGCCGAGCATCTTCCGAGTACTCGTCAGCTTGAAGTCGGCGCGCGACAGGGGTATCGAAGGCACCGACGAATGCAGCGTGCACAGAATCGAATTCCAGCTGCAAGTCCAGAACCCTGTTGAGA
>NZ_JBXAXV010000145.1:0-389 GCF_056781955.1 Dellaglioa sp. CoH-57-MRSF-20 | reverse complement strand
TATTCGGTGAGCGGCCTTTACGCGGCTGTCATTGTCGGGACTCCGGATCGCGAACAACCCGCACAGGAACACGAAAACAAAGACGCTGAAGAAGGCCAGCTCGTCACTGATGCGCTGGAGAACTATACTCCGGAACAGGCTTCGGCAGAAGCAGACCAAGCCGCCAAGAACGCATTTGCATTCTAGGCTACGGTTGAAATTCCGGACGAGACGCAGACCGCTGACTCGGCAGCTGCTGCTATCCTCGTTCAGCGCCTTGGCATCAGCCCGGAAGAAGCACAGGTACTCGCTCAGGATGAGGCGGTTGTTGCCGCTGTCTTGCGCGCAGGCCGCCCGCGTGGCGATACCAACGTGTTTGCGGCCATCGATGATGCAGGGCTGTTCAAGAT
>NZ_JBXAXV010000144.1:0-390 GCF_056781955.1 Dellaglioa sp. CoH-57-MRSF-20 | reverse complement strand
ATCCTGCACCCACCCATCCTTATCAGGCTCGGGGCTTCGACAAACAATCATGTCTGGGTCTTGGCCCCGGAGCTTGCATAGTTCTCGCGCTGCGCGTTCGAGTTGTCGTTCGTTCATACGCTGGCCTCGTACATAAGTTCCTTTTCATCACGGCCAAGACCCAATGCTACTGTAGTCAGGCTCCTATGGATGGATGCACGCTCTTCTGTAGTAAGAGCGCGTGATGCACCGTTGATGAAGGCGCTGCGCGTCGAGCCACGCACAATGTGTTCTGGCATTGGATCGCCAGTGTTCAGCATCTCGACAACCGCAACACGTGGCTCGTTCTTGAACTCGTCGCGAAGATGCACGGCATTCATCGTGGGGAGCGGGCCATCAGACAGTATCAAG
>NZ_JBXAXV010000143.1:0-392 GCF_056781955.1 Dellaglioa sp. CoH-57-MRSF-20 | reverse complement strand
GCATGGTTCCGCATCTGGGTGAGCGACGCTGAGGGAAACGGCTGCGGTCTGGACCCATTCTCCGATACCATCATGTATCTGAAGGAGACTGGCCAACTAGCCGGCAACGACCGCAAGCGACTTACACTGAAGCTGCATGGAATGGACCCGATTCAGAAGCCGACGTGGATGGAACTCAAGACATGGGTTCTGGGGACGAAGGAGCAGAAAATCGAGGTCTGCAAGAAATTCAAGATCGCGAAGCCATTCTGCCTGCGTGCGTGGTGTTTCAAACAATCCGAAAGCGGTAAGGGAGAAACCCTGTACGTAGAACAGAAGGGTGAAAAGAAAGCAGCCGAAGATTCGGAGGACTAAATGACGTTTAACCCGCTTGTTCTCGCGACCCGCGAGGA
>NZ_JBXAXV010000142.1:0-392 GCF_056781955.1 Dellaglioa sp. CoH-57-MRSF-20 | reverse complement strand
CCGTAGGGAAGGGGATCACCCTTTTTGAGGGTGCCCATTGCAACCATGTTGCGGGCTACCGCCTCGTCGCCAATGGCGTACACGTCAACAGTTGCCGAATTGCCGTGATACGCCTGCACGTGTGCGACCTCACGCCCGCGCCGGTTGAGGATGACCCATGCGCTGATGCTTTGCCCTGCATTCGTGTCTCGTACGCGCTTCGCCATTTTGCTACTCCGTTTAGGTTGTTACTCGTTGAAAGTGAGACTATTGTATGCGGGCCGGGCGGACCCGTCAACAATAGTTGAGCGATTTACTAAGCCTTTATTCTGCGGTTTTACGCACCAAGCAAAAGGGGCCGCGCGGGCCCCTTTCCTTATTCGTCGTCTCCGTACATGCGGGCCAGATATTCC
>NZ_JBXAXV010000141.1:0-394 GCF_056781955.1 Dellaglioa sp. CoH-57-MRSF-20 | reverse complement strand
CAGTACGCAGAACACGGCGACGAATCGGCCGCGCGCAGTTACAGACAATCCCTGTTCTACGGCATAGGCGCACTCGAAACGCTCGACGTGCTAGGGCTCGCGGATAACGAAGCCCGCACCCTCATGCAGCAATGGGAACAGCGCGCGGCCGACCTGATTCGGAAACGGTCTTAATGCACAGAATAAAGACTGAGTAATTTACTCGGGTATTGTTGACGGCTCCGAAAGGGGCCGTTACTATTTGAGCCATCGATAACCCACTAGGCGCACCCCATGAAAACGAATCTGCGTTTCAATATTGACCAAACGGTTAACATTCAAGCCGATATTGAGCTTGGTTCACGGTACGTCGTTAGCATCTTTGACGAGCGCGGAAACTGCATGGTGGAACGGC
>NZ_JBXAXV010000140.1:0-398 GCF_056781955.1 Dellaglioa sp. CoH-57-MRSF-20 | reverse complement strand
TCTCTCGTTCCAACGCCTTTTGAATTTGGGGCTGCTGGCGTTTGTGAGTCCGAATCGCGCGGACCTTATCCTAAATTCTGACGAGGGCAGGGCAGAGTTGGAACGTGTTGAGCGTGGTACTGATAGCGCCACATTCAAACGCTACTGGCCTAAGTCTGCACAGATGTGGAATTGGGAAGAGAATGAGTACGTAACATAAGGAGATCAAGTGGCAGAGTTTGTGGCTGTGGGAGATGCACACTTCACCGATTCCTCAGGATCGGGAGGTCTTTCGAAGTACGTACAAAATCCGGACAAGATGGTCGCTGACGAGATTAGGCGAGGTCCCGTCAAGTACGCACGTGACAACGGTATCAGCAACATCTTGCTGCTAGGTGACCAGTATGACGGCCCACGCG
>NZ_JBXAXV010000139.1:0-400 GCF_056781955.1 Dellaglioa sp. CoH-57-MRSF-20 | reverse complement strand
AAAGTGGGCCACTAACCAATCACTCTGACGGTGGAGAGGGCCCCGCTGGACAAATCATTTCACCTGAGCGACGCGCTCATCTGTCGAATATCAATAAGGGCAAAAAGCTAAGCGACGATACCAAAAGGCGTATCTCGGAAGCTAGCAAAAGGCGAGACGCCTCCCATCTGCACGCGCCTGAGGTTGTAGCTAAGAGAGCCACTACCCTGCGCGGTAGGAAACGTTCTCAGCATGAAAAGGATAAGATAGCAGCAACCATGAAGGGCCGCGTTATGACTGACGCGCACAAGAAAAATCTTCGTCAGGGCCTCCGCGCGTTGACCCCCGTGACATGTCCGCAATGCGGCATGGCCGGTAAGCCTGCTGTGATGACACGATGGCATTTTGACAACTGTAAGAC
>NZ_JBXAXV010000138.1:0-406 GCF_056781955.1 Dellaglioa sp. CoH-57-MRSF-20 | reverse complement strand
CGACAAGAAGGACGAGGCTCTGTTCGGCATCGAATGCCACACGCTCAAGATTCGTGCAGACTACGACGCGCGCATTGACGCCACTGTCTATCAAGGCTTGATCGAAGGCTATGCTCCGTACGAGGTCTTGTTCGATACCGGATACCGGTCCAGCGTGGACGAGGTGCTGACGTACCTCAAACTCGGTGTCGAGAATCTGGGCCTCGGGAATCCCGATCTCGACGAGGAAGATGAAGACGAGGACGAAGTAGATGCATAAACATTGGATTCGCGAGTTTTCGGATAGTCCTAAGCCGGCACCTCTGTACGACATGTACTACGGTAACGACTATTCGGAGCCCGTCATTGTCTGCCTCGAACGTGAGGATGGCACACGCTACATTCCGCCGAAACTGTGGGCCTATTC
>NZ_JBXAXV010000137.1:0-408 GCF_056781955.1 Dellaglioa sp. CoH-57-MRSF-20 | reverse complement strand
CACCGGATGTTGCGGTGCTACTGATCACTAGGTTTCCGTTAGCGTCCGTCGAGAACGATATCAGGGAACCTGCTACCAGCGTCTTGAGCTTTGCTGTGCCGGTTGTGGCACCGCTATCTGAGATAAGCGATGTGCCGGTCGCAGCGTTGTTATCCGATGCCTGAACCACAATATTGCCGTTAGCATCGGGTTGCTGACCATCTACGGTCTTCACCTTGCCAGCATTATCGAGTTCCTGTTGAAGATTGGGTATATCCGCAATATCAATCTCGACGGCACCAACAGAATTCGGAAACTTGTTGTTGACGGATTTCACTTCACCGGCCGCAAAACTCACTGCTGTAGTTGCTCCGTATACCGAACCATCGTTAACTGTAAACGTGGTGCCGCCCGCGTACTCAATGCCGT
>NZ_JBXAXV010000136.1:0-414 GCF_056781955.1 Dellaglioa sp. CoH-57-MRSF-20 | reverse complement strand
GACCAGTACTTTACGCCTGCGACGCACGCAGCCGCGATTTCCACCGCGACCAGAAAGCCACGCGTGAATCGATTGAACTTGTTCATGTTTTCCTTCAGATACCAGTCAGGAGCACCGCCGATTGCGGCTTGACCACGATCGGGTTGAAATCTGTGGCGTACGAGCGCGTAGCCGGCGTACGATCATCGTCCAGCCAATCCATTGGTGCAAAGTCGTCGAAATCGTCATACGCGAAGTCGTCCATATTCGATTGGTCCAGCGATCGTTCGTGAACTGCGCGCTCGTGCGGGTGCAGGATTCCGGCCTCCATACGACGTACGTACGCGTCGCGGGCACGTGCCGTGAAGAACACACGGTGCAGGTTATATTGACCCGGGCCCGGAGCGTCCTCGCGACCCGGACGCGGCACATTAC
>NZ_JBXAXV010000135.1:0-418 GCF_056781955.1 Dellaglioa sp. CoH-57-MRSF-20 | reverse complement strand
GGCCCGAGACCGGGCAACTGGCTTCACACCAACTGTACCTTAGCATGGCTCTTAACCCCAAGAGCCCCGGAGCCCCGCGCGGGATAAATCCGGTTGCAATACACTGGCGGTGCCTCTTCCTCGACAGTTAGGATTGGGGATTCTTTCGCTCTCGCCCACAACAATAAAAATGGTGCCGATTGCAGGACTCGAACCCGCGACCAACTGATTACAAATCAGCTGCTCTACCAACTGAGCTAAACCGGCAAGTGCGTGGTGCCCGTGGCCTAGGAAACCTAAGCACCACACTGAACGTACATCACATTACTTTACTAAGTCTGGAGCGGGTGAGGGGAATCGAACCCCCGTCTTCGACTTGGAAGGACGCTGCTCTACCATTGAGCTACACCCGCAAATTAGACTGCGGTTCACCCACAGA
>NZ_JBXAXV010000134.1:0-422 GCF_056781955.1 Dellaglioa sp. CoH-57-MRSF-20 | reverse complement strand
GCGTCTGGCAGTCAGATCGAGTATAAGGGTGTGCTGTATAAATCAGCCCGTGCCTTTTCTGACTACTTGGGCGTACCATCCTATTGGGTTGTGGATAGGCGGAAAGCTGGGGACACGCCAGAGCAGATCGCGGCTAAGGCTGTATCGAGAAGTACGCACAGAATTATCGTGAATGGAGTGTGCTACACAACTCGTAAAGAGCTATGTGATGCATACGGAATCAAGGTTGCAACATTCAGGGCGCGCGTGGCGCGTGGGTTTACGGTAGAGGAAGCTCTGTGTTCTGATGATGGGAGAACAACACGATGGAAATAACTAAGGAGGTCACGTGCTGACCCTACCGCAAATTGCTCAAAGGACGAGCCAACGCAGACGCGAGAGCGCAAAGTACGTGAAAGTCACGTACATGAAGAAGGGGTAGA
>NZ_JBXAXV010000133.1:0-422 GCF_056781955.1 Dellaglioa sp. CoH-57-MRSF-20 | reverse complement strand
CTTTTCAATGGACCGGGTAACGGTTCCGCTGCACGGCATTGAACTTGTGTACGCAGGCCGTAAGACCTTCGAACACACATTCAACACCACGTTTATGGAAGCGAGCGACTGGAGTACGCGCGCCCAGTTCTATGCGTGGTCAGAAATGACCCGTTCGTGGCTCAACAACAGCGGCTCGTTTGCATCCGCCTACAAGTGCACGGCACAGCTCGTGGTCTATAACGATCTTCCTCAGGTGAGCCGGACGATTACCGTCGTTGGCCTGTGGCCGGCTTCGGTTGCGGATGTCGAACTCGACGGTTCCGCATCGAACCTTGTGACCCTCAACATCACGTGGGCTTTCGACTACCTGATCAACTAACCCTCGTAAATACACGGTTTGTTTAACCAAGGACAAGACTATGAAAGCAGAAGTAATAGCA
>NZ_JBXAXV010000132.1:0-424 GCF_056781955.1 Dellaglioa sp. CoH-57-MRSF-20 | reverse complement strand
ATTGCCATACGCAGCAGTTCCTGTGCTTCGATGATCGTGTTGTGCAGAATGCGAATCTGTTTGCGCTTGCGCTCTATGAACGCGTCGCGTGCGGCTTCCTTGGTGCGAGGCGCGTACTGCTTCGGCCACGACAGATTCACGAACCGTTCACGGTCCTCGTAATGATCTAGAAACCAGAAACCGTGCGGAGTCATACGCAGCACCGGATACTCGTTGATCCAGATGCAGAGGTGTTCACCGGCAGCACGCGGAATAGGATCACCCCAATCGTCCGCACCCGGGCTGTATCGAACTTCACGGTATCGATAGCAGTAACCAAGTTCGGGATTGGGTCCGGGATGTGCACCAAAAATCATACATCACCCTCACCAGCAACCGGCGTGATGAGCGAGAGGCCGAGAGCCTTTCTCACCTTGGCCCGTGC
>NZ_JBXAXV010000131.1:0-428 GCF_056781955.1 Dellaglioa sp. CoH-57-MRSF-20 | reverse complement strand
TCGCTGATCAGGACGCCCTGTGCAGGATCAATGGGTTGGTGCGTCATCTTCTCTAGAGCCTGAGCCAACGACTCGCCAGCATCGAGCACGAGACCACCAAATGCTTTACGGTCGTCAACGGGTTTGACAAAACGAGGGTAGTCCCACACAAGGTCTTTTGCTTCGTCAAACACGCGAAGCTCGCACCAATAGTTCAGGAGCTGAGTGCCGTAGAACCGTTCCGCGTACGCCTGATCCATGTGATGCTCGTTGTAGAAGAGATGCCAGTTTTCGGGGACCAGCTTCTTCAGCCACATGTCGAGGACCTTGGTGCCACACAGCGGTATGACCGGGCGATCGGTGGGGAACGCTTCAAGATTCGTGATCTCGTACTCGAATGGGATCACACCGAACGTTTCATAGTCGAGACCAGCTTGCTTCAACGCCTC
>NZ_JBXAXV010000130.1:0-428 GCF_056781955.1 Dellaglioa sp. CoH-57-MRSF-20 | reverse complement strand
AGCATGGCAACGTCCTACCCTCGCAGGGGGCGACCCCCAACTACTCTTGGCGCTAAGAAGCTTAACTTCTGTGTTCGACATGGGAACAGGTGTATCCTTCTTGCTATCGCCACCACACTCTTTTACTACTACATAAAACAATTTTGCAACCACTAATGCCGGCTGCAGGAGTCGAACCTGTGACCCTCGGTTTACGATACCGATGCTCTACCAACTGAGCTAAGCCGGCGAAAATGACCCGTACGGGATTTGAACCCATGTTACCGCCGTGAAAGGGCGGTGTCTTAACCACTTGACCAACGGGTCATATACATAAAAATGTGTTAATCAGTTAGATTAGCACATTTTTAAATTTATTATTAGCATGGCAACGTCCTACCCTCGCAGGGGGCGACCCCCAACTACTCTTGGCGCTAAGAAGCTTAACT
>NZ_JBXAXV010000129.1:0-429 GCF_056781955.1 Dellaglioa sp. CoH-57-MRSF-20 | reverse complement strand
GGGCTGCGCCCTCCCGAACCCTCCCCTTTCCCATGTTAAGACGGTCGCCCTTAAAAGACTATATGGATGGGTGTTGTAACATCCGGCTCCGAAGGAGCATCCCCGATCGGTACCCGCCATGTTAAGACGGTCGCCCGTATAAGGAGACAGCCTCATGTTAAGACGGCCGCCCGTAAAGGGTGTGTTACAATGCCCAGCAGCCCCGTTTTAACCGTTTTCACAATCACCAATTTTAGAGCATCCAGTCCCTGATCATTGGTGAGCAATGACTATTACCGTAAACTACGTGTCCGGTGTTCCCGGACTCGGCAAGACCCGTGCTGCAATCGACTTCATGCGCCGACACATCGAAGGCGGCCTAGCTGGAAAAGATGTTGGCTATCTATTTTACGTTGCGCCTACCGTTGACTTGCTAAATCAGACGATCAA
>NZ_JBXAXV010000128.1:0-431 GCF_056781955.1 Dellaglioa sp. CoH-57-MRSF-20 | reverse complement strand
GCCAACACTGGCCGATTCCTTACCAACAGCGATGACCTGAATAATCTAGCATTCCCATCCGGTCTGTACACATGTTACTGGAACGGGCCGTTCGGCAACCCGCACAACACGCCAGCCGATCAGGGCATTCCCGGTACAGGCACTTCGTTCCACCTCATGCAGATTTGTCCTGAGCGCGGAGGTGGAACAGGTGGCGGTTCGGTGACCCAAATGTGGTATCCAATTGGACAGGGAGACGGTGGTCCTCCGGTATGCTGGCGTGTCTGCTCTTCGGGCTCTTGGGGTCCTTGGTACCAGCTGAGCATTATCGGTAAGGCTGGTGGAGGTATGTCGCTCCATGTTATCGACAACTCCATAACGTCGGGCACAGGAACGTTCACGTGGACCGGTTCGAGTGCGCCTGCGGGCTTCGGCCAACCGCTGACTAAATC
>NZ_JBXAXV010000127.1:0-438 GCF_056781955.1 Dellaglioa sp. CoH-57-MRSF-20 | reverse complement strand
GCCAATGACATTGCAAATGAGGTGGCTCCGGAAGACGTGGCTAAGCCCACAAGTGCTACTAAAGCGGCGGCTATACCCAAGACCATTGAGGCCAAGCGTACGCCGCAGCTGCTGTCCGTGGTTCCGGGGTGGGTCTGGAAATGCGGTAAGTTTCGGTGGATGCCTCAGGACTTCGGGACCGAGAACGAGCGCATGAAAGAACGCGTGATCGACTCGTCGAAGCAGGATCAGAGCATTGGTATGTTTCTGGACGACCCGACGACGCCCATGCTCTACTGCGTGGCGGGTTCTCCCGACGATCGACAAGCCTTGTACTTCGCGGCCTATCTTGTGCAGGAATTCCAAAAGCGCAGTCGCGAGGAAGTCGTGTGGCACAACCTATACGGCGGCTTCGATAATCCTGTGCTCCGAAAGTACGACGACACCGAAGTACTGCGC
>NZ_JBXAXV010000126.1:0-443 GCF_056781955.1 Dellaglioa sp. CoH-57-MRSF-20 | reverse complement strand
TCGCGATCGTATCGAATCCGCCTACCGGTGAATTCAAGGCCTCGGTGCTGACCGGTATCGGGCAGACGGTGGTGGGCCAAGGTCAGGTCCTGTTTGATACAGTGCGCATTCTGTGCCTGAAGACCCCGGCTCCGGGCGACTACACCTTCACGTTCTCGGTGCAAGCAACAAATCAGGAGGGTGTGACCGCGTTCCCCGTCACCCTCACGCTACAGGTGGTGTAATATGGGCACACTCCTTTCTGAAGCACTGGCAAAAGTTGGCGATCCGCTTCCCGTGTACAACTTCGACTTTTTGGTTGAAGGCGAAGCAGACTGGGAAGTTTCGAAGGTTCGGAGTCGGCGTGGCTGGCTCTACATCACGCGCCTCTTGACGACTACATCGGACCCGCGTAATAGGTCGCAGGGTTTTGTTACGGTCCGCATCTACCGGACTGTGACGAA
>NZ_JBXAXV010000125.1:0-444 GCF_056781955.1 Dellaglioa sp. CoH-57-MRSF-20 | reverse complement strand
ACCGCAGGCAACTTGTCGTCAGGAAAATTGGCGACCGTGGCCGTTACCGGCTCGTATAACGATCTGTTGAATTTGCCAACGAGCCCAGATGTTGCACGGCTACCCGTCAACATTCAGGGTAACCCAAACGTCATCAACGAAGTGTTCTACATGTTCACAGACAACTGCCAATTCGGGCAGAACTTCGTGGGCGCGAAAGCAAATGCGGTACTGATATCTGGCACCACAGCGACCGTACGTATCATGAAGTACCCAGCGTCAACGCCCAACACAGGAACGCAGGTAGGAACACTTAACATAGACACAGTGAACGGCAACTCGTTTACGAGTGTTCAATCAACCACGACGTTTGCTCCGGGTGATCAGTTCTCCTATCAATTCGCGACTACAAACATTTCTCTAATAACCATTACACTTCGTGGCACTTGGCTATAAGGAGTAGAA
>NZ_JBXAXV010000124.1:0-444 GCF_056781955.1 Dellaglioa sp. CoH-57-MRSF-20 | reverse complement strand
ACATCCGACCACGCGTAAACGTTTAGGATTGCTGGGTTTTGCTGAACAGTAACCTGAATCAGTGCCATTGCCTGCTGGAGCTTCAAAAGGCAGTGCAACGAATAAGTGTTGACGGTCGCAGCCGTCATATTCGGGTACTTAAGCTGTGGCTTTTGGAATACGGCCTTGGCAAACAGTACGTCGCCCGGCAGATACAGGCCTACCTCACCGAACTCGAAGTAGCCTGCATCAGGCGGCAGTTCACACAAAATGTCGAGCGTATCGGGCGCAACAAAGTTGTAGGTAGTTGGAACACCTGTGTACAGTGTGTTGCCGTTCAGCCCGGTGTCTGTGCGTTGCGGGGTGTAACCGTAACCGTCACCCACTTTGAATGCTACGATCTGGATAGAGGGGCCAGTGGGCGTTGCCACTGAGGCCGCAGCCAAACCCACGTCTGTGATCAAA
>NZ_JBXAXV010000123.1:0-445 GCF_056781955.1 Dellaglioa sp. CoH-57-MRSF-20 | reverse complement strand
CAGCTGCGCGCGAGCCGAATACCCTGCCTGGATAGTGTCCGACGAAGAGTACACATCAACATCTCCAGAATTCGAGGACGCCACGTTCTTCGAACTCATGCTCGATAGTGCAGATTGATTCACGGCGCTTGCATTAGTGCCCGTACCACCCGTGGGGACCCATTGCGCTTGCACGTCTGCTGTAGGGCGCTGCGCCACGATGTTAATCTGACCTAGGTTACCGCTTAGGCCGGTGCCATCATCGAGCGTCACGTAGATATCGTCAATTGCGGTAAAGCATCCAGAGCGTTGGAATCCTATAAGGAACAGCCCCGTAGTATCAGTCGTTTGTGTAAACTGGTAGGTGAACTTTGAACCGACTTGAACACCATCCACGTATATGTACACGTCGGACTGGTTTGTGGCCGCTATATTCTTCACATATCGAATTTCGAAGTAATGGTAC
>NZ_JBXAXV010000122.1:0-446 GCF_056781955.1 Dellaglioa sp. CoH-57-MRSF-20 | reverse complement strand
CGCGAAAGCGGATGCGTTCGAATCATGGGCCGCGCGCCAAGCGTTCCAAACGGTTAGCGTCGTTTACGAGTCGCTGAGTCACGAAACGGAATTCGTGGCAACATGCAGTATGCGATTCACATGCGACGTGCGCTCGACGCTGGCTCAGTTTTTGGAACGCATCGAAAGCGAAGCCGCCGACCGGGGCCTTTGCATCATTGAGGATGCGGCTACACGGCTCCCGGTTCCGGGCATTCAACAAGGGTAACAAGGGCGATCATGAAATACGATTGGTTTGTGAGTACACAAAACGCGGCGGGGCCTGTCTCGGGCATCTACTGCACGGACACGGGTAACACCGTGCAGGAATGGCCGGGCGACGACGGCACCATCGCGCAAGCTGAGGCCGAACGGCTCAACGCTGAGCACGTGGCGGCCCGAACGCGCATCGCATAAAGGGCTTGACA
>NZ_JBXAXV010000121.1:0-450 GCF_056781955.1 Dellaglioa sp. CoH-57-MRSF-20 | reverse complement strand
GGTGAACAGTATAACAGAAAGCTTGGCACTGTTGACACCAGAATTCGGGCCGTCCTCAATGACAACCGAGTAGGCGGAAGAGGTGTTCTGCCGTTTTGTGAAGGTAGCATACTGTTTATGACCCACTCGTCGTTCATCAAGCTGCGCAAGCACGACAAGTTTGATAAGGCGACGGTGCTTTTCGACGAGGCTCGTAAGTGGGCAACGGAAATGCCAGCACTAGAGCTTGACGCAAAGTCCGAGAATCTATTCCGCACACTCTTCTCCACTTCTGAGTTTCGTAACTCGAAGGGTGCAAAAGTGTCGGGAGGTTTTCTTACGATTCATCCAAATAAAATCAAACCTAGTAAACTTGCGTCCCTAGTCAATGACACGAACACTGCGTCGGTGTTTCGCGATCTGTACAACATGTATCAGGACTTGACGCCTAACGCGGACGAGCCTATACGT
>NZ_JBXAXV010000120.1:0-452 GCF_056781955.1 Dellaglioa sp. CoH-57-MRSF-20 | reverse complement strand
GATCCGGGTCGATCTGGATGGCGGTGGCGAGCAGACGTTCGACCGATACGATCTCGCGGTCTATTTCGAGGCTGATTGCAAGGTGCCCCGGAAGCTGATTGGCCTGTCGTTTGGGCGATGTGTTGGCGACATCGTGCGCGGCACCGTCGATATCAACGATGTGCTGGTCGTTATCGCATTGACCCACATGACGCACCGTACCGATATTGTGCCGGTTATCGAGGCGTATCGCGAGCGCCCGGGTTATCTGATCGGACTGGACGGTGAAGCATGTCTCCGTGCCGGCCAAGAGCTGTGGGACCGTGGTCTCGTGCATCAGCCGCGTACGTTCGGCGCGTACCCCACGAAGCTCCCGAAGGATACGTGGATTTCGGTGCCAGTGGACGAGCGTGACCTGAGCTGGGGTGCCTGATGGGGATTCGTGATTGGATTCAGGGGACATCTGCATCACG
>NZ_JBXAXV010000119.1:0-452 GCF_056781955.1 Dellaglioa sp. CoH-57-MRSF-20 | reverse complement strand
TCGATCGTGAGCACTCCCCCGGCTTGCCGGCCCGGCTGGGTGATGTCTGCGGTGATACGTGGGTCGACGTCGGTGGGATGGAAGGCGGTGATCACGACTGTGTCACCGCGACGCCACCGGCGGTCAAAGCAAATTCGGTCACCAATTGTTCATACGTCATTCCGGCAGCAGCTGCCATCGTCGCCAGGTTCCCTCGCCGTGACATGCCCGGGAGAGTGTTCACCTCCAGGAACCAGGACTCACCCGCCGCGTCGACGAGGTAGTCCATTCGGACAAACCCCGTCAGCTTCAGCTTCCGATACAGAGCCGCGGAACGCTCTTCGATGAGGTCGATCAAGCTCGTTGCGAGGTCGGCCGGGCACACGTGCCGACGGGCACCTGCGTCATGCTTGATGCGGTAGTCGTAGAAATCGCCGTCGTGATAGGTCGCAAGGATCGGGAAGATCTGCAAC
>NZ_JBXAXV010000118.1:0-456 GCF_056781955.1 Dellaglioa sp. CoH-57-MRSF-20 | reverse complement strand
TTCCCATTCTGCTCGCGAGTACTCCGGGCACGTGTGATTGGTCTTGTCAAAATCGCACCACGCGAAAAAATGGCGAACGAATCCGGATCGATTCATCTGGGCTCGCATAAAATCAGCCATCGCAACACCCAGCTCACGGTGCGCCTCGTCATGCACAAACACGGCGTTCCCCGCGCTCATGCCAGTCTCTCCAGTTCAGCGGAGCATCCGCAGCACATGCACGTACGAATGCCAGAAAAATCAGTTCGGTGTTCGATGTATTCGTCAAACATTTGCAACCACTCGGATGCCTCGCGCACCCGTGTCTGATTGCGCGTCTGACGATCCTTCTCGTAGTCGAGAACGAAATTCGTTACAGCCTGAACCATGTCAGCTCGAAATTCATGCAGGTTCATGCGGCATCTTCCTCCGCTGCCGGGCTCCGAAGTGGCTCGTTAGCTTCGGCAAGGCTGACCC
>NZ_JBXAXV010000117.1:0-456 GCF_056781955.1 Dellaglioa sp. CoH-57-MRSF-20 | reverse complement strand
GATCCAAGCTTCCCACACCACCCGCTTGTGATCACCGATAGCTGGAACCACGTCAAACCAGTCGATGGTGTTGCGCACGCTGTTCGGGCGGAACGCAGCATCCAGCGATTCAAGAGTGATATCACCGCCGAGTCGGAACATCAGTCGATGTTCGGTGATACTGTATTCACGATTCGGGGATTCCGAATACATAACGAGCGCAGCGCTAAGCTGTTCGGGGCTGAGGGCCGTAGGTTGGGCACCTTCACGGCTCATGAAGCCGAAGTTAACTTCCAGTTCTGGAACGCTTTGACCAGAGCCGGCAATATCCGCCCAACCTGCTGGTGCCTCAGAAGTTTCCTGCGCAGCTCGCTCCAGCAGCTCTCCTGCGTTCTCGGAACCATCGACCGGATCGTCCTCCGGGTCTTGAACGTGAGCCAAATCCGCAGCGTTGAATTGAATTAGAGCCTCAAGGCG
>NZ_JBXAXV010000116.1:0-457 GCF_056781955.1 Dellaglioa sp. CoH-57-MRSF-20 | reverse complement strand
GACGAACGTGACGCGCTGGGGCCTGAAGGCTCCGCACGTGCTGATGGCGTCGGACCTGTACCAAGATATCATCGGTAACTCGGACTTCTTCCAAGCGATCGACCCGGTTGCTCGTCACGAACTCCTGTTGAACGGTGAACTCGGTGTCCTGTACGGTTGCACGATCACGTCGGACGCATACCGTCACCCGGAACACAAGGTCCTGAACCAAGGCGAATTCTTCGTGATCTCGGACGCGCTGAACCACGGCGCTTACTCGGATCGCGGCGGTCTGCAATCGCAGCCGATCGACATCAGCATCGAGAAGGTGCCGGGTCGTGGTTGGGTGATGTTCGAATCGCTCGCTATCTCGGTCGCGAACTCGCGTTCGGTCGCTGCTGGTCTGCGCGTGTAATTGAACTAGGAGTGCGTAATTGCTACGCACTCCTAATCTACTACATCGCAAACTATTCAGGAG
>NZ_JBXAXV010000115.1:0-457 GCF_056781955.1 Dellaglioa sp. CoH-57-MRSF-20 | reverse complement strand
CGTATTCTAGGAGTCTCCGGGGGCTCAATAAATGTCGATCCGGTGGGGGCTGGAAACGCGGTCGTGGCGCGCGCCCCGAGCCGGCCGCAGTCGTTGGTGACTGCGGGTATGGGTGGCAGTATGGGCAGCATAGGAGGGGGTCCCTCGATGTCGGTCAATGGCTTCTGGTCGTCGAACTACCAGTACATGATGACCGGTATTCTCCCAGCAGACCCGAGTCTGATTGACACCAGCACGCTCAAGCTGTTCTATCGCGACATGTATCTGTTCGATAGCACTGCGGGCTCTGCCGTGGACATTCAGTCGAGCTTTCCGTTCTCCGACTGGGAGCTACGCGGTCTGACCGAAGCTGAACTCCAACCGTTCCACGACACGCTGGCTCGGCTCAATATCCGGCAAATGCTGCCGTTGATTAGTACAGCTTACCTTGTGGACGGCTTCTTCTGTGGGTCTATGG
>NZ_JBXAXV010000114.1:0-457 GCF_056781955.1 Dellaglioa sp. CoH-57-MRSF-20 | reverse complement strand
GCTCTTGGTTCATGAGAATAACGCGGATGCTGAGCCGACGCTGATGACACAAGTGTCCACTACTCAGTGGGCCGTGGCAAGTGCACACTACAAGTACGCGACAAATCGCCAAACTGATGGTGGGTACGGTAGTCAGCTGTGGTTCCCGATTGCGGCATCGTCCAGTACGTGGATAGAGGTTAACGCTCAGTACATGCACAGTATCGATCTGACGGTCGGCAACCGTATCATGATCGTTCAGACACCTGAGGGGTACTACCGCTCAGTGCAGTCTATTACGCAGAATGGTTCGAACTACAGATTGAATTTGAACTGCACGAATGACGGGTCTTACAATAACAAACCGCTGCCGGTAGTTCCGAGTGTTGGGCAGAATATTCGTCTGTATCGAGACGATTTCGCACCGGTCAACGTATTCTATTCTCAGATAGTTGATCCGCCTGCGCTACCTCTAGCC
>NZ_JBXAXV010000113.1:0-463 GCF_056781955.1 Dellaglioa sp. CoH-57-MRSF-20 | reverse complement strand
ACGTGATGCCAATGAACGGGATTTCCGCGCCCGGGATTTGCGTCACGTACGCACCCGGCACCGCGACACCGGCCGGAGCCGTACCCGGCGTACCGAGCGTCAGCATGCCGTTAGCGGCCACACAGATTTGCGTCGAGGCCGAACCACCAGCAGCTGCCCAGTTCTTCGATGCGTCGAATTGCGAAGTGAACACCGTACCGCGCGTAATCACGCCGATTTGCTGGACGTAATCGCCAACGTAGCCGCCCGGCGGCACGTCACCGAACAGGACCCGGCGCTGCACTGCCGTCAGCGTGTACTCGTAAGTCACGGTAACCGTGTCGCCTGCCGTCAGGCCCGAGACCGTTTGGCCCGTGACCTTGACCGTCGTGCCGTCAACCGGAACCCATGCGCTGGTCGTTTGGTCGTAGATACCGACCGAAGTTGCAGTCGTCGGCACCAGCGACAGTTTCACGCTGCCCGT
>NZ_JBXAXV010000112.1:0-463 GCF_056781955.1 Dellaglioa sp. CoH-57-MRSF-20 | reverse complement strand
GCATGCCGCTCCGGGGCCACGTCTGGCACTGGATTATGCGGGAGCCTGAATTGGACGCTTTTACGTCCGCATTCCCAGCTAAGAGTCTCCAACTCCGGAACTGGGGTTTCTGTTAAAGGTGAAGTATGAAGCTCTATGATTTGGTCACTGTGCCTACCTATGAATCACTGCAATACCTTCAAGGGTTGTTCAAGGGTTGTCCCTTTGATGTGAACTTGCGCCAGTGTTACGTGTCCCTCAATATCTCAGAATCCCCGAGTGAGCCAGACCACGAACGCACGTTCCTCGCTAACTGCGGTGCTATGGGCATCTACTACGATTCGACATTGCAGTCCTCGTCGCTCGTGCTGCCGCTTTATAGCGAAGAGATGGTGGAGCGTGCAGCAGAGTTGCGTGAGTCGGAGCTGAATAAGTTCTACGGTGATCTGTACTTTCCGCACATGGTCATCGTCCCGTACTTCCC
>NZ_JBXAXV010000111.1:0-464 GCF_056781955.1 Dellaglioa sp. CoH-57-MRSF-20 | reverse complement strand
CCCCTCATGGTACGCGTCGTGTTCGTCCATTGTGCCTAAAGAAAAAGCCAGAACCCGAATCATATCAGGTTCTGGCTTTTCGTCAACTACTTTTAGTCCAGATCGTGTTCGCGCTCTTTAGACGTACACATCAGCGTCAGCAGGGTCCCAAGCTTCGTGATCGGTGGCACGTCGAGGACCGCAATGCGGGGCCGCGTCACCGGGCCCTTCGGCCGATGTTTCTCGGGAATTGCAAGCAGCTCCTTTTCGGTCAACATTCTGTCCTCCACGATACGTCGGACGCACGTGCCACGCTTGAACGAAGCAGGCTCGTTGTTCCAGTTGAGGCCGATATCGTGCAGCATGTCGTGCTGAGCCCGCGTGTTCTTGCCGTGCAGCTGACGGTGTGAGAAGTGTGCTTGACACAGCATCTGCAACGAGTTGCGTGTCGCATCCGCCTCACGCCACGCGAATGCGTCGANCGC
>NZ_JBXAXV010000110.1:0-464 GCF_056781955.1 Dellaglioa sp. CoH-57-MRSF-20 | reverse complement strand
GCCGGGATGGAGCGGAGCGACATCCCATGCCCCGGGCGTCCCCAGCTGAATGCTGATCACCTGTGGAATGCGTGTCGCTACGCTCCACGCTGCCCACTTCGAGGCTGCGCCTCTCGTGGTAGTAAATTGTATGGTCCATCTTCTTTATAAAAGGGGAAATCGTGCCCATACATGTAGTCGATTGAGCCCCATTTTTGGCCCGTTTTGTTACCATTCTCAAGCATCCTGTTTGTATGCGCCGGAAAACGCCCCTAGGAAAATCAACTTTCCGTGCCCATACAGTTGAAAATACGATTCCGCTAGGTTATAATGGAGAAAATGGCTGAAAACTGCCCGCAATTTGATTGTATGGACCCATCCAACAGGACTTTTATGTACACCCCCTACCTCGACCCCCTCGGCACGTCAGACGTGACGACGATCCACTACGTCAACTCTTACCCGGCCGCTGGCAAGACATATGC
>NZ_JBXAXV010000109.1:0-466 GCF_056781955.1 Dellaglioa sp. CoH-57-MRSF-20 | reverse complement strand
AATGTTCACAGGACCTAAGGGACCGACGTAATTTAGCCCGTCGTCTAGGGTCACATAGATGTCATCGATCGCCGTGAAGGCCCCGTTTCTCTGAAACGCTATCAGGAATATGCTAGTTATGTCAGAAGTCGCTGCGTACGAATAGGCAGTAGTCCCGGTGTACAGAAGAATACCGTCTATCGATAGAGATGTGGTAAACGTGTTAGGCGTTCCCGCCACTGCAACGTGCCTAATTTCGTAATAATGGTAACCCGTTGCCGACATGGCAGTCTGGTACAAAAGGTTGTATGCCGCGCCCCCAGTTGCAATCGCGAAGTTTCTACTTCCTGAACTGGGTGAGCTTACCTGAGCTATGACAGGAGTTTGCCCAGAGTTCCAAGTGAATCGTCCCGTAGTAGCATCGGGCGGCCCCGAAACCGGAAGTAGCGCTGTGCCTGTGCCACCGGTAGCTATACTCCAAGCCAAT
>NZ_JBXAXV010000108.1:0-467 GCF_056781955.1 Dellaglioa sp. CoH-57-MRSF-20 | reverse complement strand
TCTTCCACGATTTCTGCATCGACGATTTCCACGTCGCTAGTCTGCATCCTATTGGTCGCAGCACACAGCGCGGCTACGACAGCCGTCAAGATAAGCATCAGGACGAGCACGACCATCGAAAGCTGACGATAGGAAGTGCCGGGCGGTAGAGTCATCAGATTCCACCCGTACACTAGGAAAGAGACCGGAATTCCGATGACGAGCGCGGTCAGAAAACGGTGCTTGGCACTCACTCTTCCTCCGGAGCCATCGGCAGCGGTTTCCACAGATCGCTGTCATCACGCGAAACAGTACCACTCTTCCACGGGTCGTCGTAGTTGATGGGAGTGCACACTTCACCGAATTCGCGCTTGCCGACCGGACGGTAGTGGTAGTCGCTTTCGTTGGTTGAGTACTGGATGCTCTCACCTTTGTACAGAAAGAAGAACTGGTTGCCGATCTTCAACCCAAGCTCACCCAGAGAATTC
>NZ_JBXAXV010000107.1:0-469 GCF_056781955.1 Dellaglioa sp. CoH-57-MRSF-20 | reverse complement strand
ATGGTGTTGCCTGCACCAACGAATGTGCCAGCTCCAGCACCGCATATCGAATCTTGTTCATGCTTGTTCTCCGCACCAGTTTTCGAGCATCCACTCGGCCCACGCGATGCGGGATTCAAGAACACCGGGCAACGAATCGATGTAGCCAGAGTAGGGAGCGTCTCCCACCGTGCCCTCGTATTCAGGAAGCGCACCCTGCGCCACGAGCCATGTCGTGTACGAGTGGTGCCCGTCCAACAATTCGCGAATGCGATGCTTCAGAGCCAAAGACTGTTGGTAATACGTGCGCTTCACTTCACGATCAGAAAATGGGCGCATTTCATCCAACGTTTTCTCAATGCCGTTGCAGATGTATAGGGTTCGACCCAAGCGCAATTTCGCGATTGCGCCACGCAACAGTTCACGACGAATTTCGATGGTGCTCGTGCTCATCATTTCTCCTTTATCCTGCGTCAGACCGCAGTTTAGC
>NZ_JBXAXV010000106.1:0-469 GCF_056781955.1 Dellaglioa sp. CoH-57-MRSF-20 | reverse complement strand
CGTTCCAGAGCGCCCGGCAAACACCCCTATAGTCGCGTTTCCAGCTGCACCCGGACCATTGACTGCGAGACGGGCGGCAGCTGCACCGCCAGCATACGTGTTAGAGGCATACAGATAGATGATGCTCGGAGCACCAGAAGTTCCGGTGTTGTACTGACCGGAGTACATGAGGAACTGTGTGGAGTTACCAGTACAGCCTCCTTGGGACATGGCAACCGTGAGAGCTGTCATGTTGGTAGTGGAATCAGAAGCAAAGCTGTACTTTCTATTGGTCGTAACACTTTGGTTGCTATTGTTACGTCCTCCCATCAGCCAGCCGNTGCCGGCACCGTCACCTCCACCCATAACTGTTGTGTACCCGGGGTTTGCGGCAGTGCTGCCAGTGATGACGTTGGCGTCTAGGTTATACAGCGAATTGGTGTTCGTTGCCTGCATAAAGATGTTGCCGCTACCAACAACTATCTTTGGC
>NZ_JBXAXV010000105.1:0-476 GCF_056781955.1 Dellaglioa sp. CoH-57-MRSF-20 | reverse complement strand
GGAAGGGGCCCCATCGTCTATATAGGGGCGTCTAATGCGATGCCGCGTGAAGGGGAAACGGTGCGCATCAAAGCGGGCATCAAAGAGCACGGCGATTACAAGGGGACGCCTCAAACCCGGATCGCGCGCCCGTCGCGAATCACAGCATAAAGACCGATTAAATTAGTCGGGTACTGTTGACACGTGCCAGAAACGCGATCATACTAGACCCATCGACTAACCGCTACGGAGTAAAACGAAATGAACGCAATTACCAAATTTCACGAAATGAAAGGCCCGCTGGCTGCGCTGCGCGCCGCCGGGTACGATGCGCGTACGCTGCAAGACGGCACTATCGAGGTGTCGGACCCGGTACGCACGACACACGGCATTGTCTACAAAAACGTGGATTTGAAGACGCCGCGCGACGTGTACAAGTTTCTGATGGACCGCAGCTAATGCGACGCGCGCTCAAGCCAATCGACGCGGCCCCTATC
>NZ_JBXAXV010000104.1:0-476 GCF_056781955.1 Dellaglioa sp. CoH-57-MRSF-20 | reverse complement strand
GAATTCGAGCATGACGCGTTCCACATAGCCGTTGTCTTCCATGAACGGAAGCGTCGCATCTCCCTCCATCTCGAATTGAGTCTGGGGACCTTCGCGTACCAGACGATCAAGATCGCGGTATACGGCCTCGACGTTGTGCATCGGAATATCGAGCAACGGCTGCGTCCATTCGTTGAAGCTCTGAATCATATTGAGTGCCCATGCCACCCAAAATGACGCGTCCTCATCCACCTGCTTAAGGCGCTCGACGACGTTATGTTCCCGCAACTGCCGTTCCAGCTCTTCGTATCGCGCAAGACGCTGACCCACCAAGCGCTCGACTGCTGTTTGATTCATTATTCTTCCTCGCTGACTACTTCAGTTTTGGTGCCGCATCCGGGACAGAAGCAGAGTGGGAACGTGACGCTGGCACCGGACGCCGAAAACGAAAGTGCGTCGTTGTTGACGTGTGCATAGTGGCGCACGCGCTCATCGTC
>NZ_JBXAXV010000103.1:0-476 GCF_056781955.1 Dellaglioa sp. CoH-57-MRSF-20 | reverse complement strand
GCCCGTCGAAGAAGACGAGGATGAAGACGAAGACGACGACCTGGATGACTGATCGTAGTAAATAAGTAGGACAGGGGCCCAGCAGACAGAACCTGCTGGGCTCTCTTTGTTTAAGTGGTGATCTAATGGCAATTGGTATCAATCTTGGACGTGACGAAGACTCACCGCCCTCTTTTGAGGAATATGACGGAAGCATACTAAGTCACAAATACCATATGGACTCCTATGAGTTCGGCCGCTCATCACCCGCACCAGAAAAGACAATCAGGACACCTAGCTACATGGCAACGACAAAGGCGGCTCCCGCCAAGACCACGAAGAAGGCAGCATCCGACGAAGTTCTCGNAGAGATCGAGAAGGCAACTAAGACCCCGAAGTTCGACGTGCGTGCGTTTTACCGGGGGACCATCGATGACGTGAGCCGACGCCAAGGCGTAGAGGCCGATCCGATGGAAGACATTCAACCGCTGCCAACC
>NZ_JBXAXV010000102.1:0-477 GCF_056781955.1 Dellaglioa sp. CoH-57-MRSF-20 | reverse complement strand
TTTTCGACATCCTCGGACTCGAACCCTTGTCGAAGACGAAGACCGGGGCAGATGCCATCGACAAGGAATTCGTTGCGCATTACCGCGACAAGAACAAGATCGTTGGTCTGTACGGCGACTATCAGGCGCTGACGAAGCTGTTGTCCACGTATGCGAAGGGCTGGTTCAAACGGCTTACGACGAACATGGACGCAGCCAAGGACAATCACCTGCGGCCTGACTATTCGGTATGGGCGGTGGTAACCGGCCGTCTCGCGTCGATGGGACCTAACCTTCAGCAGATTCCGAGCCGGGGAAAGCTCGCAAAGATCATCAAGAAGATGTTCGTATCCACACCCGGATACCTGATGATTCGATACGACTACTCTGCTCACGAAGTGCGAATCTGGTCAGTTGCGGCAGGCGACAAGGCACTGGCCGAGGCGTTCCGCGCAGGTCAGAAATTGCGGCAAGCCTACATCTCGGCAAAGACCGATG
>NZ_JBXAXV010000101.1:0-480 GCF_056781955.1 Dellaglioa sp. CoH-57-MRSF-20 | reverse complement strand
ACTTCGAGAATAATGTGGCTCGGGCTCTTGATCTCGATGACTCGTGCGTTCACGTTTTGGCTGTAAACGCAGCAGGTAGCGCCCACCACGATAGGGCTACCACATGACGCGTATACAGAGGGGCGCTGCTTACGTGCCTTGCGCGGGAGTACCGGACGCGTCGTGAATTTACGGCTCATGAACTTCTCCTTGCTTGATGTGATTGTACGCATGGTACAGGACGTGGCCATCTACGTCAAGCTCGTTACGTCACGCGGTACCATCATCTCGGAACCGCGAATCAATTGCAGAACATCGGAGGCGGTGAGTTCCAACTCCTGAGCCGTTATCCCGTCTTCGATCAGGAGCGTGTGGTTCTTCAGGCCGTTGACCAGACGTAGCGTTACCAGCTTTTTCTTGGACGCGGGCGCGGCGTCGGCCACCACTTCGAGACCGGTGCCGTTGCATTCCCTGACCGCCTTCAGGCCGTCGATCTTAACG
>NZ_JBXAXV010000100.1:0-486 GCF_056781955.1 Dellaglioa sp. CoH-57-MRSF-20 | reverse complement strand
GCAGGATTTGAACCTACGACCTTCGGGTTATGAGCCCGACGAGCTACCAGACTGCTCCATCCCGCGATAATATTAAAAAGGAGGATAAGAGATTCGAACTCTTGCGTGGTTTGACCCACCTGACGGTTTTCAAGACCGTTCCCTTCAGCCAGACTTGGGTAATCCTCCATAAAAAATTAAAAATCTACTTGAATCAGCTACAAGTAATGGACCTTGTAGGACTCGAACCTACGACCGGGCGGTTATGAGCCGTCTGCTCTAACCAACTGAGCTAAAGGTCCAAGCTTCTTACGTAGAAAATAGCGGTGAAGGGGATCGAACCCCTGACCTCCCGGGTATGAACCGGACGCTCTAGCCAGCTGAGCTACGCCGCCATAAAATAAAAACACATAATAAATTTTGGCAATCTATTAATCGGGAAAACAGGATTCGAACCTGCGACCCCCTGGTCCCAAACCAGGTGCTCTACCAAGCTGAGCTATTTCC
>NZ_JBXAXV010000099.1:0-489 GCF_056781955.1 Dellaglioa sp. CoH-57-MRSF-20 | reverse complement strand
GTATCCGCATCTTCGTCGTGTTCGTTATCCTCAGCGTCCGCATCGTAGTCCTCGGCATCTTCCCGCATCGCCTTCCGATCGTGACGCCCCAAGAATCGTGACAGCTCGCTGTTTTCGCGCGCTGCTTCCTCGATCTTCTGGATTGTCTCTTCGAGGATCGAATCGTACACAGCCTGTTGGTTTGGCGTCAGGCGACAGCCGCCGATCCAGTCGCGCTTGGTCGGAAGAAACGCGGCCCACTCCTTTCGCATGGCACCAGCCACCACGATCCGCGATTTGATCTTTCGCATGATCTGCTCTTGTGCCCCGGGCTTCCAGATTTTGACGCGGCCACCGGAAACCTGCTCTCCGTATTTGGCGTTGAATTCGTCCTTGGTGCCGAACAGCGTAGGGTCCATGGCCCCAACCTGCATAGCCATGTCCGAGGGGCTATCGTGGGCCATAGTGCCCGAGGCCAGCCGAATTTTCGGCACGTCACAGATGAGGCAC
>NZ_JBXAXV010000098.1:0-489 GCF_056781955.1 Dellaglioa sp. CoH-57-MRSF-20 | reverse complement strand
GCATCGGGCCCTGTCGTGCCGTGAAGAGCTTCTTCAACGACTTTTTTATGTGCAGGCGTTCTTCCTTGGTCCAGTGAGCAAGCGGGTGATCGACGGACACCGTATACCCTACCTCGGGCTCTGTGTCCATCGCGAACTGGATGGTCAGGATTTTGTTAAATAGCACACTCAGGTTACGCGTTTCCGTGTCGAATGCGACTTCAGACGCCTTGTGCAAGCGGCGCATGAGCGTGTCGAATTCCTCGATCGTCTTCACGTAACGTGGCTCCGACTTCGAGCCCGCTAGATTGTGCGGATTGCGCCCAAGCACCAGATTCGCAAAATGACGGCACCAGAAACCTAGAAGGTTGGCCAGCTCACCTTGCTTGTCCAGAAGCTTGAAAAAGTCGAGGGTGGAGACGACACGAATCTGTTCGTCACCAACCTTCATCTTATGGACCCACCCGCGCTTGTACTGTGGGTGTTGCACTTGTGGAGACACAGAGTGCA
>NZ_JBXAXV010000097.1:0-489 GCF_056781955.1 Dellaglioa sp. CoH-57-MRSF-20 | reverse complement strand
CATATCCTGCGCGACGGTTCGATCCGTCCTCTGCGCGTTAAGGTAGGTGACACGGTTATCACGTCAATGACGACTGCAACCGTAGAAGTAGATGGTGAAGAGCTGAAGGTGTGCCTCGAAGGCGACCTGATTGGTATCATCAGTTAAGTAGTACGAATCAGATAGTGAGCCGGACGAAGTTGTTACCCGGTCTATCTGACTCAATTCCGGTGTAGCTCAGCGGTAGTAGCAACGGACTGTTAATCCGTGGGTCGCTGGTTCGATCCCAGCCACCGGAGCCAAACATGCGCGGGTAGCTCAGTTGGTAGAGCACCGGACTGAAAATCCGGGTGTCGCTGGTTCGAGTCCAGCCCTGCGCACCAACGTTGTGACCTCGTAAAAATCGTAGGAGGGGCTGATTACCCCGACCGCAATTTGTGTCCCGGGCTCGGCCTGTGTGTCGCTAGTGTAGATTTTCCACGTGTTGAGGTCAACTAATCAATTGGGGAC
>NZ_JBXAXV010000096.1:0-491 GCF_056781955.1 Dellaglioa sp. CoH-57-MRSF-20 | reverse complement strand
GTCCAAGGTTTGAGTCGCGTCAAATATGGATAAGTGAACTGTGGGGACCAGTGCGCGTGTGGTCCATGCTATGTGTATGAAGTGCAGCACGTTCAGAGCTTCTAGTGGGAACTCTGTGTCGTTTATGAACAAGCTGACTTCTATACGATCTTTAATTGCGAAACTCATACGCCCCTCAGATCATAATCGGCTGTTGCTGTTGCTGGCTCTTGACCTGTGCACTCACATAGCCCTGAATGGCCGACTTAGTTGGAACGTTGATAGTCATACCCGGACAAATTTCGGACAACGGATCAGTTATGCCGTTATAGGCCATAAGTGCGCGCCACAAGCTTGTGTCTCCGTAGAACTTGTAGGCCAGCCCCGGAAGATTGGCCATGTCCAACATGCTCAACTGGTAACGCGACTGATTAGGAACGTTGAAGCGCACGTTCTTGAATCCGGATTTGAACATGTTGTAGTTCGAACCGGTATTGTCCACGGGTGTAAAC
>NZ_JBXAXV010000095.1:0-492 GCF_056781955.1 Dellaglioa sp. CoH-57-MRSF-20 | reverse complement strand
CCCGGTGGAAGCTGCGTTCCTGAACGCGCTAACAGAACTGGATCGACTGCGAAGCCGACTCCGCTACATCAAGAGCTTGGTGCTAGCCTAAGCCATAACCCAGATTCCGCAAGGTTTAGGGGTTTTTCATTTTGTGCTTGACACGGCATTCGTCTTCTGTATAATACGCGCATCTAATACGTGCGGAGGCAGTATGCGTGAGGTATCTAGCGCCCGCGCCCGTGAACTGGGTGATCAGGTGCACAAGTTGCAGCAACGAATGCGTGATCTTCGTAAAGAACTCGAAGAGCTGAAGGGCCAGCACGCCGTGTACACCCGACGACTGGTTGACGCGATGGGCGGCGAAGAGGCATACTTCGCATCGTCCGATGGTTTCATCAAGGTAGTCGAATTCGACTACGAGGCTGATCCTGAGGACCAAGACGATCTCGACATTCCGGCTATGATCGCGATGATACGCGCAGCTCGTCGTCGAGTTCCACTCAAACAGTG
>NZ_JBXAXV010000094.1:0-493 GCF_056781955.1 Dellaglioa sp. CoH-57-MRSF-20 | reverse complement strand
ACATCTTAAGCGGAACAGGCACGCCCTTCTCCGATGCCATTTCAAGCATCTCCATCATGTTCTCTTCGCCCTTCACCTCAAGCTTCTTATGCCAGTGCAGCTGCGGCAGCTTCAGGTTCGAACGATTACCCTTGTTGAACAGGAAATCGACAACGTGACCTGTCTGCGCGCGTTTGCGCGGGTCCTTGTACAAGTTGTTGACGACGGCCACCAGCGGAAAAATCTTCGAGTAGAAGATGCTGTCCGTCAGATACTGACGATACGCGTTCTGCGTCTCAAGGAACGACGAGTATGCGGATTCGGCCGCTGCGTACGATGTATCGCCTTCCATGAATGCTTCACTGATGCCCATAGCTCGCAGCTTGTAAGGCACCAGTACATCGGCAGTGTCATACCATCGCCAAAAATCACCACCCGGACGGATATCGATCGCCTGTACCGCATTACGCGTCGATACCCATCCACCAAGCGGATCTTGGCGATGGTATGACAC
>NZ_JBXAXV010000093.1:0-500 GCF_056781955.1 Dellaglioa sp. CoH-57-MRSF-20 | reverse complement strand
AACAAACTCGGCTCCCGTAGCTGCCAATTCACCTAATGCAGATGTTTCGGTGTACTACGCACAACCGCAGAGCTAAATAAAAAAGCCCCGCCAACTATTTAGTTGGCGGGGCTTTTTTATTTAGCGGCCTGCGTGTGTTACTAGCATTTCCTTTTCATAATCTCCGCAACAAACATCGTCGCAAAAAAGATACGGGCTATGCACCCGCTCATAGCAGTAGTAGCAGAACCCAGAGTGCAACAGAGTTCGCCCTATTCTATTGCGTTGAGTGCTGCCAGCAGCTACGTGCAACGACTTCGATTCCCCGATATTGTGCCGCTTATCCATCATGAGTGGTCTCATCCTCAGTATTGCTAAACGCTTGTGCTTGCTGCCTGCACAACGGACAGCCCAATGGCTGACAATCTAAAATTGAGGATGTAAAATGCCCCGATCAGAATCGATTCTGATCGGGGCATTTTCTTAGGCTAGCGAACTTGCCTTAATAGCAGACTCGAACC
>NZ_JBXAXV010000092.1:0-502 GCF_056781955.1 Dellaglioa sp. CoH-57-MRSF-20 | reverse complement strand
GAGATGGTGATCTACGAACACGTGTGGCCGCATGAACGAAAGACGTGGGTCCGCCCTCATGAGCTGTTCTTCGGGACGCTTGAAAACGGAGACCCGCGCTTCGCCCCCATCTTTGACGAGCCGCAATAAGGAGTGAACATGGAGCTGCTTACCGTTGTATATGAGCCCGTAAGTGTGGACGTGGTACCCGACGCGATGATCAACACCTACGTCGAGACTATGATCACGCATCGTGGCGTGTACACGGTGGGCAGTTCCATCATCGTGGACGCCGTTTGTCGAGCTATCGCGCTTGACAAGATCGATCACCGTGATGTTGCGTTTTCGTTCGAGGGTCGGCTTCTGTCCGTCAACGCGTTCGGACGAATCCCAGAATGGCCTGTGGGATTTGCCGACATCTGGGACGGTATTACGTCTGACATACTGAAGGCCGGTATCGCCAAGAGCAAACGTAATTGACATGGACGCTGCTGATCTGTATAGTTTGCTTGAGGATTCGCTG
>NZ_JBXAXV010000091.1:0-508 GCF_056781955.1 Dellaglioa sp. CoH-57-MRSF-20 | reverse complement strand
CATCGTTCATGCAGCCTCCTTGGGTTTTGATGCATGCTTCAAAGCGGCGCGAATCTGCTCATCAAGGTCCTGCACACCCAGCAACGGGTAGTTTTCCTGCAACCAGCTGCGCATTTTCTTGCTCTTCCACGGGCGGATGATGGCGTTGAACACATCCTCCTGTGTGCCCTTCAGGAGCCCCGCGTCGTCCTGACTCTTGAGAGCCGATCGCAGCGAGTCCATCAGGTTGTTCAAGCTCCAGTCCCAAGCGCTCCCTTCCGTGTCGTTTGCACCCATGATTTCGATTTCAATCTCGGGCTCAATCGTGAACTTGATGTTGAAATCACGCTTGAACGCGTTCGTCACGCCGTACGTTGCTTGGTACTGCATCATGTGCAGGAACGGGATTACCATCTCGTAGGGGACCGAGTAGTAGTTCGCTTCGTGCACGGTACGGTTGAAGATCATGCGCCAATCCCAGTCCGTACCTTCGAGACCCAACCATTCGCGCCACTGAGGCAGCGCATCG
>NZ_JBXAXV010000090.1:0-508 GCF_056781955.1 Dellaglioa sp. CoH-57-MRSF-20 | reverse complement strand
GATCAGAACCGGAGCCTCGCGCTATTTCCCCAGCAAAAGCCTTGTTTCTTACCTCTCGCAATGGTATGATTCGTTTTGTTCCCACTGAGTGGGTTTGCGCTACAACCACGGAGTAATTAATGCACGTCGAGAATTTCAGCATCAATCAGCAGGCACATGACACGATTCGCGCCCGCAACCAACAGCTCCTGTCGATGTACAGCGCATGGTACACAAAGATGGTGGAGCGTGGCGACCATGAAGATGAAATCCGAAAACCTCGACGAGCTGTTGCAGATGCTCCAAAAATATGCCGCAGGCGAGGAATGATGAACCGGCTTCCATTCGACATTGATGCGGCTGCGGCAGGGGCACAGATCATCACGCGTGATGGTCGCGGTGTCCAGCTGCTGGAGTACAGGCCCACTCTGCACGAGTCGGTGCGTGTACG
The DNA here is from genome assembly GCF_056781955.1 of Dellaglioa sp. CoH-57-MRSF-20. The sequence goes on along the minus strand of NZ_JBXAXV010000090.1, from coordinate 78 downwards.
TTGCCTCATTAATGGATCGAGGAACCCCATCACCTATTTCACTAACGGCTACAGAACCTTGGAGAAGAACACGAAATA
>NZ_JBXAXV010000089.1:0-511 GCF_056781955.1 Dellaglioa sp. CoH-57-MRSF-20 | reverse complement strand
TTGGTCTACATTGCGACAATCGACCGAATTCTAGACGAAGGAGAAAAGAATTGACAATCGAATACGGAACCAACCGCCCTCACCCGCTCGATCCACGACACGGCCTGCCGCCACCTCCGGAACCCAAGAAAAATATTCTCGAAAAGAGACAGCAATGGTTCGTGAAGTTTCCGGGCACGAGCTGGCTGGAGCAGGTTGAACTTTGTGACGTGACGGAACACACAGTTCAAGTGTGGATCAAGGATGACACGCGCAGCTCCCTCTTCAACTTCGCGCGATTCAAGATCACCGATATTGAGTTCGTGGAGCGTGTGAAATGACGAAAGATGAGCTGGAAAAGCTGCCAGTGGCGCTTTCACTGGTGTTGGAGGCAGGGGCCTACCGAGATGCAGTGGCCGCGCTGGTCGCAGCCATCCAACACTGCCCTGATGAAGGGTATCGTCGGTCGCTGCGCCTGCTGACGGGGTTGATGGCTGGGGCAGGTGCTGATCATTACCAGCACATTGAGCTG
>NZ_JBXAXV010000088.1:0-513 GCF_056781955.1 Dellaglioa sp. CoH-57-MRSF-20 | reverse complement strand
CAATACGACGAACCGACAACCACGAGAGCGCGCTCATCTGCGCAGCAAGCGTCTGTTGTTCCCACAACGCGATACCCTGACCAACGAACGTCTGCGTGTAGTTGACCTGCGCTTGGAACAGAGCATCCATCTGGCCCTGATCGTACGTGTAGCGCGTACCCAGCACGTTGACGATGCCTCGGTTCAGACCCGCAGGTGAGAACGACGGGTTAGCCACGCGATCCGTACGAGCACACAACGCACCCGCCCAACCCGAGAACGGCACATATTGCTGCTTACCGTTGATCGTATCTGCCTCAAGAACGTCGGGAGCGAACAACGCGCTATACGTCGAGTTGAGGTTCAATTGCAGATTGCGATAGTTGATCGCTTGTTGGAACTGCTGAGCATTCGACGGAACATCGAGTAGTGCCACGCAATCACCGCGCTGCTGGGCCAAGCTATCCATCGCAAGCTGCACGTCTGGACTGGCGTGGCCCGAGTTCAGCAGGATGTTGATCTTGTACAGCTGCT
>NZ_JBXAXV010000087.1:0-514 GCF_056781955.1 Dellaglioa sp. CoH-57-MRSF-20 | reverse complement strand
TCCAGACACAGCTCGATGAAGTGGTTGCCCCCACCCAGCGTCCCCATCTGCTGTTCCATGCGCTTCACGTCGTATTTGCCAACGTGATCCATGATACGCAGGCCCGAAAAGCGCGAGAACAGCTCATCACGCTGACGCTCCAGTGCACGCGCCTCGTTCCCATCGTGGAAGAACTTGACAGGCGAACGATGGTAGTTGAAACCAACCGGCACGTCACGCTCGACTTGGGCGCGCACATCTTTCAGCGAATCCGGCAGCTGGTTGGCCTTGAGGCTGGTCTTAACCGCCACCATGCCACACCCGATATCAACGCCGACCGCTGCTGGAATAACTGCTGCGTTCAGCGGGATCACGGAACCGACCGTCGCGCCCATGCCTGCGTGCACATCCGGCATGATTGCAACGGGACCCGCCAAGATCGGCAGGTTCGAGATATTCGTGATTTGCTTGAGTGCCTCCTGTTCGACTTCCATGTCACCGGTGAAGAAGCGAGCCTTTCCACCCAGCATCTGGC
>NZ_JBXAXV010000086.1:0-514 GCF_056781955.1 Dellaglioa sp. CoH-57-MRSF-20 | reverse complement strand
TCACTGAACGACTGCTCGTTGTACAACACGCCGTCTTTGTAGACGGTGCGGAGCATGTTTTCGCGACCACCCAACTCCGAGGATTGAATGACTTCGAGGATGCCTTCGTCCGACTGCACAACCGCAAGGTGACCCTTCAACGATTTCTTGGATTGAGCGGTAACCGGGTCCTTCATGATCCCGGTCCAAGCCTCGCGGCCATTGGTAATCGCGCTTGCCTTTTGGGCGTGACCCAGTACGTCGCGGTTGGTGGCTTTAAGCAGTGCGCCACCCATGCCGAATGCTACGTTCTCGGCACTGAAACCGTGGAGTTCGAGGGCTCGCAGGATCGCGATGATAGAGTCACGATTTACACCGTCACCCTGAATCACACGCACGCTCGGATGGAGCACCTTGAAACCCTTGCTGTTGGTCGTGGTACCGAAGCTTTCGGCCAACGACTTTACACAGTACAGCACCACGGATACCGGATCGCCGGAGTCAGGGCGAATCACAACGCGCCCACCCTTCGACA
>NZ_JBXAXV010000085.1:0-517 GCF_056781955.1 Dellaglioa sp. CoH-57-MRSF-20 | reverse complement strand
GGGTTGGAGCAGTATCCGAAAAAGCAGATGACGTTCTTTACCTTCCGATCACCGAGTGCGCAGGTAATAACACGCGTCCTCTGGGGTTTGCATTTCAGCTAGTTGGGTCTGGTAGCGCCACTGTCCAGTTCACGCTGCAAAATGCAGGTCTGGCTTGTGATCCAGACCCAGCCGTGCAGGCCGCTGTGAAATGGGTAGACGGGCCAACACCTATTACCCTCACCGGAAACGGGCCGATAGTTCAATCGGATATGCCGTTCTCCGCACTAAAGGTAACTTTCGCTTCGAAGGGCACCGAGTTTTACGTCGTATCCAAATAATAAGGAGTGCGTATGAAACCAATCATGCCGCGCTCGTTCAGCAACGCGACTGCACCACGTCAGCGTGCAGTTGCGGACGTGCCTCCGGCAATTGAACCGGAGGACGCCCAGCAACAAGCGCTTCAGACTCAGCATGTTGACAACGTGAGTCGAACCGAAGATGCTGTTGACGCGGAAAAAGATCAGGGCCTCGTGTC
>NZ_JBXAXV010000084.1:0-518 GCF_056781955.1 Dellaglioa sp. CoH-57-MRSF-20 | reverse complement strand
GTTTTCGTCGTCTTCTTCGAGCGCGGGCGGGGCAGCGTCTGGATTGCCTGTACCTTATGCTCACCATTCGACAGTTCCTTCGTCATCACGAATTCGGCACCCCGCACATCATTCTCGATTGCCCAGAATGCGGCATCGACCAGCAGCGTCGAGAACATCTTGTGAATCGAGCTGAACACCGGACGCGTACCCTGCGTCGGATACACCGAGTTTGCGTAGATTCGATCCAGCAGCGATTGGTCGGCCGCGAACTTGATGCCCGACACTTTCTCCATCTCCCGTACGTACTGGTTGACGGAACGCGCGATCAGCGCCTCGTACGATTTTCGGCTGAGCGACGGGTAGATGATGTGGTTGTTGCCGAAGCGCGCCACCTGCTCGGGCTTGAACCGCGACATCAGATGATCCTTGATCGTATTGACCGAGATATTGCGCGTCAGCTGATGGTAAAAGTCCGCATCCGAATCGCTGTCGCCTGCCGCCATTGCGCCTTTGAACGCGGAGTCGAGGTTGCCGCT
>NZ_JBXAXV010000083.1:0-518 GCF_056781955.1 Dellaglioa sp. CoH-57-MRSF-20 | reverse complement strand
AAGGTTTTGGAAGTCCTCAATCAGTTCCTTGCTCATACTGCCTCCTGCTTCGCACGACGCGGGAATAGCAGACGCCAGAATGACGGGTATTGATTGGCACGAGCGCTTTCCATGAGGTGTTGTTCCTCGGCCGCTTCTTGCTCAGCGTCCTCACGTTCGAGCTTTTCTTCGATCTCGCTCAGGCGCGCGAGGTCCGATTTCTTTTCCTCAAAGGGCCATGCACGACCGATCCGAGCCAGCCGCTCACGTTCCCGTTGTTGGATACCGCCAGCGTAATGATCATTCCAGCGGCCATCCAGATCACGCAGGACCTGAATGCGGGTCCGAAGCTGCACGTCGTCCAGTTCGTCGTATGCGGCACGCAGCACTGCGGTACCAGCCTCATGCATACCAGCTCTATCCAGAGCATGCGCCCTGTTGACCGCAGTCGGAATAGGGCCCTGTTCTTGTGCATAAAGCACTTTCGACGCATATTCTTCGAACGGAACGGCGTCCCGCGCATTGATCAACAGCGGATT
>NZ_JBXAXV010000082.1:0-522 GCF_056781955.1 Dellaglioa sp. CoH-57-MRSF-20 | reverse complement strand
GGTTCGTTCCTGCCGAATCTGATCTGGTGGACGTGAAGAAGCCGGTACTGCGCGGCACGCTTAAGACGACGACCGACCCGCTCACGTGGTTCCAGTTTGCGGTGGACGCGTTTGAAGAAGACGAGCAATACGTGGATGGTGTGTACTGGTCGCACTTTCTGGATACCGGGTTCAGCGCGTTTAGGCCGTTCGCCCGTTACTTCCGCGCGATTTGTGCAGCGGTCCTGAAGAACCTTCCTGCGGTCTACCTCGAATACTCGGTGCGCACCGTTAGTGAAATGCTGCCTTGGCTGATCATGGTCACGGAATATGGGCCGCGCATGGCCGAACTGCGTGCGGCCGATAACCAGCTGCGGATGACGGCGATGACGCAGGGAGAAGACCCTGACTGGAAGGTCTCCGGTATCCCGTTGCTCGACGCTATGCGCAAAGTCGGGCTGCTTCCGCACCAGTTCAAAATACGAAACATACTGCGCGACAGTCCGCTGTTTGCGCTGCTTCCTGTTCAAGCGGGCGGCGGTA
>NZ_JBXAXV010000081.1:0-522 GCF_056781955.1 Dellaglioa sp. CoH-57-MRSF-20 | reverse complement strand
GATTACGTTTGCTGTAAAACGCGTTGTCGTGGTGCAGGGTTCTGGCTCCGACAAGATCGCGGTGTTCACCGATTTGCCGGGCCCCATCTGGCCGTTCGAAGAAAAGGCGGTGTTGAGTATCGAAGCGGCAGCAGGCACGGGCCCGGAGTATGTACGTGCCGTGTTTGGGGTTGAGCCCGAAGTGATTCATCGGGGTTGACTGGTCGCTCGAAGTAGGTATAATGGGAATCACTAAATTATTGGAGGTTCCCATGTTCGAAAAAGTCACCAAGCATTTCAAAGTCGCGGCACTGCGCCGCCGTATCCGGAAGCTCCGAATCGATGAGGCAGCGCAGATCGCGGTGGTGAACGCACAAGTCGATGTTATCAACAAAGCGAAGAGCGCCCCTTGGTATTTCGTGGAAGACATGATCGAGGGCAATCGCCGGTTGGCTGTTATTCAGGCTGCACTGAAGGCAAATCTTCAGGAGCTTGATCGTTTGACCAAGCGCCAGTAATTCGGCATTTCGTAGTAAATAGTAC
>NZ_JBXAXV010000080.1:0-526 GCF_056781955.1 Dellaglioa sp. CoH-57-MRSF-20 | reverse complement strand
ACGAAATTATCGGTAACTGCTCGCGCACGTGGCTTGCGGCGCGGGCCGTGCACGCATGCGTTGCGCTGTGGGGCTTTACGCACGCATCGGTTGACGGGGACACGCGCCGGGCCGTATGCCAGTCTGTAGGCGAGGGTTTGAAGCCGGACGCCCGCGCCCGCTACCATATCGGGATCGGGTTGACCGACGAAGAGCGCGCAGCAGGTGTCGCGCGGTCATACACCTACGGGCTTTGATTATGCGCCTGTCAGCCGACGAAGTGCGGGCCGTTGTGGGGCCCCTTGTGGATGCGATCGAATGGACGGACCTACGACGCGGGGTCATGCATATCCGGCTCGGGGACGACATTTATTTGATCGACGTGCACGGTATCAACGAGCCCCGTTATCTGGAACTGATGGTGCGTCAGGCCCCGACGTACGCGCGGAATCTGCGCTACGTGCCGGGTTGCCGCTACTATGACGATAAAGGAAACCGCATCAAATGAAAAACATTCCGAAAAGCGATTACGATCTGGGTCAGGCAC
>NZ_JBXAXV010000079.1:0-527 GCF_056781955.1 Dellaglioa sp. CoH-57-MRSF-20 | reverse complement strand
AGCGCACTGTTGACCGGAACCGAGAACGTACTGCCTAGGCCAGCCATTCCTGCTGGTGGCGGTATTAGCGTGCTTCGATTGTTGACCGTGAGCTGCTGAGATGTGGTTGATCCACCAACGTTAAGGCCCAGAGCGCGCATCAGGTTCTGTGTGTACGTCCCCCGTGCATACTCTTCGTCAGTAGGTATCGGAAGGTCGCGCTTGGGGCCAACAGGAACTGGCATCGATACACCTGCCGCTGCTCCCGGAGGACCGCCATTTTTGTACGGATCACCCGTTTTGGTGTAGTCGAAGTCAGGGTTATTGCCACCAGCCGGACTCATGTCCTTACCGACGCGGTTATCAGGCTTCTTAATGCCCAACTTATCCAGAGCCAAATCTATGGTGTCCGACGCGGCCTTGGACACGACGCTCCATGCCTCCGTGAACACCTTGACTACGTTATCCCATGTCAGGTATTTGTCCATAAGTGCACCCATCTCTTTGTAGAGTTCTGGGTCAAGAACCATGGACGCCAATAGTGGGCC
>NZ_JBXAXV010000078.1:0-529 GCF_056781955.1 Dellaglioa sp. CoH-57-MRSF-20 | reverse complement strand
ATTTGTACCTGTAGCACCTAACACAACAAACCCTTTAACCTGAAAGAAAGGAAAATATCATGGCAAAAGCAAACATTCTCACGGTCACGAACGCAACCGGCGCGGTCGAGCATTTCGCGAGCAAGGAATCGGCGGTCAACGCAATGCGTGAAATGGGGCTGACGCGTGCGCATGCCCGCGATATCGCGGCTCAGGCACTCGGCACGACCGACGCACTCGAATTCGGCGACGCCGACAACCGCCCGTGCACGATCCGCGCATACCGTGATAACGCCGAACCGATCGCGACGCAGGAATCCGACGTGAGCGCGGAAGGCTCGCATCAGGACGCGGCCCCGCAAGAATCGGAAAAGGCCGAGGAACCGGCCCCGAGCCTGAAACACACGCCCCGCGCTCAAGTGCGTGCACTGGCCCGAGCACGTGCCCGCGCTCAGCGTCAGCCGTCGCGCCTGCTGGCCGGTATGTTCCAGCGCGCCGCCGTCTAAAGACCGCACAAGTCATAGGGGATTAGTTGACACGTGTTCTCTAG
>NZ_JBXAXV010000077.1:0-531 GCF_056781955.1 Dellaglioa sp. CoH-57-MRSF-20 | reverse complement strand
CTTGTGAGCCGAATCGTACATAAGCACGTGCTTTCCCTTCAGGCACTGGTAGTCATCCTTGTCCTGCGCGCCTAGCACAACTTGATACTCGTCGGAGTACTGATGACCTACCGAGGCTAGTACATCGTCAGCTTCGTGTTTTTTCGGTTGGAAATACGTGATCCTAGCGTCACTCAGCATCGAGTACACATCCGGCAAATAATCGTACACGTCGCCCGTAGGTTTGGTGTACTGGCTATCGACGGCCGGCCCACTTTGCTTCTTGTTCTTTCGGTCAGCTTTGTATCCGTCATACACACCGTACCTAAACACCTGCTTGCCGTCAAATGCAACCAGCATATGGGTGGCCTTGACGGCCACGGCGTCTTTGCATATCAAGCTGGTGAATGCATATGGAAGTGCCTCTTCGATCGGCCGGCCTGTGCGCAACGTGAACCAGACACGATGGAGTGCGTGATTTCCGTCGATGACGAATATTCGTCCTTTCTTTTTCATTGCAGTTGGAACTTGTTATGTTTCGATGTGATGAGC
>NZ_JBXAXV010000076.1:0-532 GCF_056781955.1 Dellaglioa sp. CoH-57-MRSF-20 | reverse complement strand
CGTTCTATGGGGTGCCGCTCGATGGTTGATGCGTAACATCTTCAAGACGCTTATCCGTCTTGTGGTGCGCCCCATGATCACGTTGGTGTTGGAAGCATTGGTTCTGAATCCTGCGGTGCTCGCTGGTCTGGCCGTTGCCGGTGGTCTAGGCGTCCTAGGCTATTTCGCATGGGACACGTTTTTCAAAGCATCGCCCATAGTAGATACTGTTTATGATGACGCGGGTCGGCTTGTGGCTAGCACGGGCGCAGAAGCCCCACTCGGGGCCGGGGACGTTGGGGCTATGCGAGCAGCTGGTCCGGTGCCTCATGTAGAGCATAGAGACGTTACTAGTATAAGCGCGTTGGTCGCTCGCGGTGAGGGCGACTACAACAGTGTGAACTACGGTACGCGTGTCAAGGATAAGAAAAAGAAGGGGCGCGCGGGTACTGAAGACCTTGAGAACATGACGGTCAACGAGGTTATGCAGCATCAGCAGGCTGGTGACTTTAATGCTGTCGGTCGCTACCAGATCATTACGACCACGATGCCC
>NZ_JBXAXV010000075.1:0-538 GCF_056781955.1 Dellaglioa sp. CoH-57-MRSF-20 | reverse complement strand
GAGCGAATCTGAAGCTGAGGACGAAAATGATTGATTTTGTTTCGGTAGATGGCTCTGAAAACCCTTGGGAAGAGGGGTTTGCCGCTTTCCTCGACGGAGAGTCGCGTCACAACAACCCATACAGCTACGGGTCCCCTGATCATGCAGAGTGGGATGCTGGCTGGTACTCAGCACGTGGAGGTGACGCGGAATGAATGCACTGGGCGCATGGTTCGTTGGTCACGCTGCTTACTTTTACGGTGATGGCTTCTGGGAGAATCCGTACGATTCAGATTCCATGGACCATTACGATTGGGCTGCTGGTTGGACGGCGGCTCGCGACATGAGCAGCGGGGGCGACAATGACTGAGGCATGGATGTTGGGGCTCAGTGCCTACATGCATGGCGATTCAACTGAGGACAATCCGTACCCGATGGCCGATGTCGTGAAGCGGATGGACTGGGATGCAGGTTGGCTCGCTGGATACGAGCTGGATAAGGATCAGGAACATTAGTAGAAACGGTGCACATTAAGGACGTTTTCAAGGCCGCTAAGATC
>NZ_JBXAXV010000074.1:0-540 GCF_056781955.1 Dellaglioa sp. CoH-57-MRSF-20 | reverse complement strand
ATACCACCAGCTTGCCAAGCCTGATTGACTGTGATGCCTGTGTTTAGATATCCAAATGTTTGATCTGCTGCCGCTCCCCATGCAGCCGTTGAATATGACATTGACTGGAATGCACCTATGGGACGCAATGAGAAACCGTTTACGCCAGTTACACTAGGAATCGCTACGGTTGTCTTACGTGTCGGCGCAGCAGGGGTTGGGGACCATCCCTGTGTTCTAAGGTCTGAATCGTCACGAACCGTCTCAAACCCTTGCATGTATTTCAAGGTCATTTTATTTCCTTAGCTTGGCGTGAACCAAGTTATTGTTGTCATCGGCTTTGCTGGACTCAAAGTTGTCTGGGCAATGATCTCCAGCGCAACGCTAGCATCCTGAGTAACATATGGAAGTCCCGCGATAACTTCTAACTTCACGCCATAGTCATTTGTCGGTATCAATCCCGCAGCCAAAACCTCCATCTGAACGTTCGTGTCCTGCGCGTTAAGTGGAGGTATAATCAGCACTTGCCGCGCAGTTGCCTGACTTTTTACCGCTGATGAC
>NZ_JBXAXV010000073.1:0-542 GCF_056781955.1 Dellaglioa sp. CoH-57-MRSF-20 | reverse complement strand
ATTCCAGTCTCGGTTCCAACAGGTATTCAACTGTTCGAAGTGTGCGTTCATCAACACGCATGATAAAACGGCTCAGCTCCAAAAGTTGTTTGGGAAAGGAAAGCCGTTGACGTATCCGTACGCGTACTTCGAGGTCAAGAAGATATCCGAGAACATAGACTCGTATAACCCACATCAGATGATGCGTCGTGGCATGGTGCTGAACGTTAATTCGGGTAGCACCATTCAAACTGTTCGAGTACTTCCTACGGACTACGAAATAGATATAACGTACGTGACCAACAGGTTTCAGTCCGTTGAACAGGGTTCCGTAATAGCGTTCTCCCGGCGTTGGCTCATGGCTCGTCGTCTAGGCTGGCTCAAGGGCAGCATTGACTACGGACGTATGCAGTTTGGCATCGGCATAACCATGGACAGCAGCATCAGTACGCCGTCGTTGGGCAACATAGTGGAGGCTGAAACCGCATTTGCGGTGAGTGTTTCTGCCACCGTCCATGGATACACGAGTGAACCCGTTCTGGGCGAGCAGGGCAAGATCAACA
>NZ_JBXAXV010000072.1:0-546 GCF_056781955.1 Dellaglioa sp. CoH-57-MRSF-20 | reverse complement strand
GGAACAGAAAATGACGAACACGAACGCAAGCGCCCCCGTCCGGTGCAAGGGCTATCAATCCGTGTCGTTTGCGCGTGCTGAGGCACCGAGCGACGTAATCGGCTCGTTCTATGCCGTGTACCCGGATGGCCGCGTCTATGAAACGCCGATCACACTCGCGCAGTATCGTACGCACCTGTTTGCGTTCCGGGGTGCGCGGTGGGTGCCGTCATCGATGACGGCTGAGCAAGTGCGGGACACCGCTGAATTCAACGGCAATTCCGCGTTCCCCGTCTGAGGCGCGGACAACCGAACAAAAGGGGCTCTTAGGGGCCCTTTTTCACGTCCGGGGCCGGCAGGCTGAGGGTGCGCCGTAGAGTGCTAAAACGTCCATTATAAATGCGCGGAACGGGGGTCTAAATGGGCCCGATGGGGGTATGTACAGGACGCGTCGAATGTTGGTCAAAACGGCTCAATCTCGGGCCGTTTTGCGATGCGGGGATGGGATGGGTTAGTGTGTGATTAGGGCCCGCACTCGGGTAGGCCCCGAGCGATCCGGGCCAAACG
>NZ_JBXAXV010000071.1:0-549 GCF_056781955.1 Dellaglioa sp. CoH-57-MRSF-20 | reverse complement strand
CTTTATATCATCGTATTTCATTGGCCGTATTCCTTCAGGGCCTCGGCCCATGCGGTTTGGAAAACGACCCACGCGTGGGTCGTTTTTGGGTCCAAATAGTTGTCACCGCCGCGATATAGAATCATGGTGCGGCCCGTCGTGCGTTCGAAAGCTTCTCGGCACGCCACGCGTTGTTCTCGTGTCATAATTCTCCTTAGCTCAGCAACTTTTCACGCACACGTCGTGCATAGGCCGCTTCTACCGACTGGGCCTCGGCGCGCGGTTCTACCGTACACATATCAAGAATACGCAGCACGCGCATCATTTCAGCGGTCCGTGCTTTAGAAGCCACCTGCTCGACTTCAGTTTCGGTAAGATGCGCCAAATCGTTTCGGATTTCGGGCATCACCTGCTGAATGATCCAAACCACGAAATCGGCCACGCCATCATCAATCGTGCTGCTTAGCTCAAAGAATTGAGCAGCGCGCTTAAGTTGCAGATTGTCGATACATGCTGCATAGTGAGTTGCGTCAAGCACACTATGCATTTTCGTCTCTCTTTTGCTGGCCC
>NZ_JBXAXV010000070.1:0-556 GCF_056781955.1 Dellaglioa sp. CoH-57-MRSF-20 | reverse complement strand
ATCCCTTTCTTTTTGCCCGGCGCTCGGCATGCGCACGAGGTTCCGACTTCTGCCAGCATCCGGCGCGTCCATCAGGAATGCCGCCATCATGTCTTTTCTCTCCGATGCAGTATCGAGAGCCACCCAGCAAATCAAGACTGGTGTGAACTCGCAAATTGACCGTCAGGTCCAAGGCGTTAAGGGCGCAGTACAGAGCGCGGAAAACGCGATCGTCAACACGGCCTCTCGCGTCGTAAATAATACAGTGAACGCAGCACTAGGGTCCGCCATTGGCGCGGCTGGTGAGCTGCTTTCTGGCAATACAGGTGGCGCTATCGCCGCGCTGGCTAACGCACCTGAAAACATTTTGGCTTCAGCTTTGAGTGGGCTCGGCGGTTTTGCCGGGCCTTCGTCGATTGCGCTTGCTGGTCCCGGTACTCTCGGGGAAGTCAGCAGCAACGGCGGCATCATCGAAGGCGACAATCTGTTTGGAGCTATGAACCGAACGGACCCGATGATGGCATATTCTTGGTACTGCCAACTACCTATCGTTGGTCCAGGTTCTACGCAAACACCA
>NZ_JBXAXV010000069.1:0-573 GCF_056781955.1 Dellaglioa sp. CoH-57-MRSF-20 | reverse complement strand
CGAAGATTATGTTGTGGATAAGGCTATCCAGTCAATCGGGCGCGGTAACATCAGGAACCACAATTCAGACAAAAAGATGTTGGCCATTGTCTCAACTGTGGGGTTGGCCGAAAAGATTCAAGCGCGTATGAGTCATTATCCCCGCATCCGTCTGACAGATACAGAGGAACTGGGCAACATGCAGCGCTGGTCCTACAATCAGGCCGGCGCAAAAACTCGCGAAGCAAGCGGTGTGCACAGACGTGACAGATTCGACGCAAAACTAGGAGATAATAAAAAGCTGTACAGTTCCCTCAGTATGCAAATTTCACGGCTGAAGAAAAAGCTGGCGCTCGATCCTGATGACAGAGCCCTGCAAAAAGAGCTGGGGCAAGTGATAGAAGCACGTGCCTCGCTCCGAACCAAGGAGAGTTGATGAAACCTAAGCTTCACCCGCCTGAACCCCACCAAGTACAACGTGCGCTGGCCATAGCCCGGTGGAAGGCCCCACACGCCCTTGTCTTCTACATCGACATGCTAGATGATGCCCCTGTCCGTGCCCGGGCCCGGCGCTCGATTACGCGGCTCCAGAAG
>NZ_JBXAXV010000068.1:0-581 GCF_056781955.1 Dellaglioa sp. CoH-57-MRSF-20 | reverse complement strand
ATCTTGTACAGCTGCTTGTTCGCAAACACGTTCCATGCGCCAGCGACTTGAAGCGACGTAACAGCACCGCCCGAGTTACCGCCCGCCATATTCACAGGAGTACTGACCGATGANATAATGGGAAGAGGTGTCGGCAGGCTCGGTACGTTCGACGTTACCCGAATGTATTGCGAGAACGGGTTAATCGCTTGTTCAAGCTCTGTCTCCAGACCATTGCTGTCCGTGTAATCGGTCAGCGAACAGTTGAATTGCTCGATCGGGTACTGAGTGCTGCGTGTCGTGTCGTACACCGAAACACCAAACGTCGGGGACGGCGGTGCGGCCTTCGTCGGGTCCGTGATCGGCTGTTTCGTTGTGTCGATAGCGCTATTCGGAATAGTGCCGTCGTCAGTAAACGTGATGTTGTCCGTGGATTGTTGCCCCACCGTCACCATCAGCCCGTACGTCGAGCCCTGTGTGCGTCCATACACTCGGTAGCCAGTAGCCAGAGGCATACGCGGCCACGACAGCGTAATAGAGTTGGTGGTTGTGCCGCCCGTCGCAATCACCACAACTTCCGCGCTCGACGCCAACGATTCACC
>NZ_JBXAXV010000067.1:0-581 GCF_056781955.1 Dellaglioa sp. CoH-57-MRSF-20 | reverse complement strand
GGATTTGTTCGGGTCGGATGCAGCACGTATCGTTGTGCAGGGATTCGAACGACCGGACATCCCGTGGAATGATGAGCAGAATCGCGCAATCCACGACGTAATCAACTGGTACAAGGACCGGAAGCGGGCACCGATCTTCCGGCTGTTCGGATACGCGGGTACCGGTAAGACACAGCTCATCAAAGAGATCGCGTGGCGCGTTCAGAATGGTGAGGGGTGCTCACGTGGTGAAGTGGTGTTTGCGGCATACACGGGCAAGGCAGCGGCTGTCATGCGTAGCAAAGGCTGCGTCGGTGCCGGTACTCTCCACAGCCTGATCTACCGGCCAAAGATGGACCGTGTTACTGGCAAGATCAAGGGATTCTCTAAGAACGAAGAGAGCCCGCTTCGCTATGCGTCACTCCTGATCGTTGATGAGGTGTCCATGGTCAACGAGGACATGGCGATGGATATTCTGGAGTACGGAGTACCTATTCTCGTGGTAGGCGACCCGTTCCAGCTGAAGCCTGTGAAGGGAGAAGGTTACTTCGTGCGTGGCCGAGCCGATGTGATGCTCACCGAGATCGAGCGGGTTGCTGAAG
>NZ_JBXAXV010000066.1:0-582 GCF_056781955.1 Dellaglioa sp. CoH-57-MRSF-20 | reverse complement strand
AATTGTGGGTGCTCTTAACGGCCTTATCAGCGGGATCGTCGGGGCATTTGTTATGGGTCTGGGTCTAGGTATTGGTGCCACGCTGCTCGCGCAATGGCTGCTGAACCATGTGCAGGTGCTTGTGCATTGAACGAGACGCCTGTGCATTATCCGGATACGTGGTTCGGTCCCTGCAAATGCCGAGAGCGTATGGGGTTCGAGGGCGCGAAATGTGTGTATGAAAAGGGCAAGCGCCCTTGTGACAAGGAGAAACATGAATCACGGTGAATTGATTTTTCGCGACATCGGTCTGGGTGTCAACAAGCATGGCCAGTGCCCGCTGCTAGTGACCGGCATTGTGCTTGTCGAGGCCTCGGACCACATGCGCCTCGAAAGTAGCGTGTTGACCATTGACGGCGTGCAGCGTGACGAACTGGTACGGGGCGAGGCTAAGCTCTTGCCCACCAAGTACGATGGGTGGCGCGCTGACGATATCATCGAAGACCGTAAATGGCGTGCGGGGCACTCGCGCATCGAGGTCAAGGGCACGCGACACTGGTCGTTCGCAGAGGTCGCGGAGCGCGCACTGAAGTTGATATCGAG
>NZ_JBXAXV010000065.1:0-593 GCF_056781955.1 Dellaglioa sp. CoH-57-MRSF-20 | reverse complement strand
CTGCCGTCGTATGACCAGGAAACGCAGCAGTTTGACAGTACGAAGTACGACCCGTGGTATGCACACGCGCAGCATGAGAAGGATAGCGGCGTCGAGCGCGACGACCAGCTGATTCAGGTCGGCCGCAAGTTCTACATGAACGCACTGTTCCGACACCTGCAAAAGCAACAACCGAGCACCAAGATTAAGCCGACGAGCACAGAACGCGAAACCGGATTTAAGGACAAGGATTCGGATACGTGGACTCCGTGGCAAGTGGTTGCCCTGTCCCCGACGCTGATCGGAAAAATCAAAGAGCTGAAAGGTCTCAACACCGTTACCTCGAAGAAGACTGGGGCTACGAAGACCTACAGTGTTACGGACCCGAAGTTTGGCCGAGACATTCGAATCTTCTTCGATGGTTCGAAGGCACCCGCAGATCAGTATCAAGTGATCCCGGCAGACACGCGCAGCGCGCTCGACGAGGAAGAACTCTCATTCCTGCGCTGGGATACTTCGTGCCTCGCAGCGGAGCCGCTGTCGGATGAGGAAACGAAGCGTGAGTTCGAGTCGTGGGCAAAGCGTAATGGAGTGAAGCTTAAGAAGGGTAAGGC
>NZ_JBXAXV010000064.1:0-598 GCF_056781955.1 Dellaglioa sp. CoH-57-MRSF-20 | reverse complement strand
GCCGACGCCGCGTTCGTGCGTCCAATCATCGAATGGATGCTGGGCAATACTGAGCGGCCGGCCCAGCTCCCGGAGCACGAACTGTTTCAGCATGAACGCGTCGAATACGTGCTGCACAACGCGGCTGTGGAATGGTTCGAGTTCCCTGAACCTCCGGACGGCACGCAAGAGTATTACCGTGGCGCGAAGACGTTCATCGTTGATGATGAGGAAGGCGGCTTCGTACTCGAAGTGTGCGGCGGCATCAACCACGAAGACGGCGTTATCGGCCTGTTTCATGACTGGATCAGTGTATTCATCGACGAGCCGCACGGTCACGAGTACGGTTGGTTCCGATTTGAAGGGGAATGGGTGAATAGCCCTCTGTACGTAGGTCTTACGCCTGAACTCGTGTGGGAAGACTACCACGGTGCATGGTACGCGCGGTCGTGCTGGGACGATTCTATTCCCATGCACGAAATTCGCAAGGCCAACAACAGCATGTATGGTTAAGGGAAATCATGAAGATTCCGCAAGTAGTGTCGCGACATTCGATCCACGTTGAGGAACAACGTGGCGACCACGTGCACGCGCAGGTCTATGGACCCAACGGCGTTCC
>NZ_JBXAXV010000063.1:0-605 GCF_056781955.1 Dellaglioa sp. CoH-57-MRSF-20 | reverse complement strand
CTCAGATGTACTATCTGCTGAAACGCGGGGAACTCGCAGGTAAGATAAGCCAGTATGCAGCCTCGAAGGACGCCACCCTCTTGATTGATGTGTCCGATCAGCTCATTCGTGCGGATCGCATTGAACGCATCCGCGATGCGCGGCTTGCGTGCGCCACTATGACCTATATCTTCGAAGAGGAATCGTTGACGAAGGCTCATATCAATCAAGGCATCGTGATTCCTTATATGCCGACGTGGCGTCGAGACGAAGTGAACGAAACTTATACGAAGCTTCGCGATCAGGAACCCGGCGCAATCAAAAACGAATCGTACAAAAAGTTTCTGGCGCGCGCCCGGAACCCGGCCTTTTAGATGACGAGCGCCGCGATTCCGCGCTATCAGCTCATCTCCGATTTGAAGCCCTCAAAATATTCGGTTATCCGCTACATGTCGAAGGCAGCTACTGCGCTTCAATCAAAATGGCTGGAGACACAGGCTATGGAAGCAGAGCCTCTACTTCTGTGCATCAATTCTAAGGATAGCTCTGATTCACACAGTGGCCTATGGGAAAAGGAAAATTTGGACAAGCTTCTTGGGGATTCTGTAATCCGCGTGCCTGTCGTC
>NZ_JBXAXV010000062.1:0-608 GCF_056781955.1 Dellaglioa sp. CoH-57-MRSF-20 | reverse complement strand
ATGCAGCAACAGTGTGATGAAAAACGGTTCCGTAAGCTCCGCGTACTGCTCATCGTCACGGCCGTCAAGCCAATCGACAGTAGCACCTGCGTCAAACACATCCGATGCGAACGCACTGCGCTTCTCGTCGATGTGGCCCAGCTCGATGGGACAGCTGTCAACTGCATTCTCGTAGTCCAAGCACGTTTGCTGATCATCGAACTGGGTGCCGTCGTTTGCTGCGTAAATCACTTTCATCGCTTCTTCCTCCGGGTGCCGTATGCACCAGAAAATTGTTGATGGAACGTCTTTTGCTTAACTTCTTGATCGACTCTGCGTACCACGAAAGCCATGCGGATTGAATCGTTCAGCGCGGTCTTGACCGAGAGGCGTGGTCCTAGGGCCGTGCGCGCAGTTGCGCGTGCCACACCCACATCGCCACCCACCACGATGCCCCTCTTCATGCTGGCTCCTTTACGAACTTCGGGGATCGCGGGTTGCATAGTGGACACAGGTCTTGGCCCTCACTGCCGTCCGGCCCTATCCTCCACCCATCCCGCCGCGCCTGTTTGCGGCACGCGCCAACGGACTCGTTATCGAAGTACTCATGAGGAAAATAGTCCCACGGG
>NZ_JBXAXV010000061.1:0-612 GCF_056781955.1 Dellaglioa sp. CoH-57-MRSF-20 | reverse complement strand
ACGCAGTGTCGCTATTTGTTGAAGGCACAACAAACGTGCCCAATGAAGTTCTTATGGTGCACTGTGCAGCTGCCGCATTCACTATACCTGTAAGCCTTCCGGGTTCTAATGTCAAGGCCCTGAGTCCAGCTGCCAATAACTCGGTGTTCATCATCAAGAAGAACGGGACTCAGATAGGGGTAGCCACATTTGCCATTGGGTCTACTACTGCACTTCTTGGATCATCGGTTCCGGTGTCCTTTGCCGTGGGTGATATTCTAGAAGTGGACGGGCCAAACACACCCGACCCCTCGCTAGCTAACATCGGATTCACCATTGTGGGTACGCTGAATTGAGGCCAATTTTATAGTGTAGGGTAACTATAAGGAAGAGATATGGACGCAGCACATCGGTTGCTGGCCGAGCATCAGGCCACCGATCCACCTAAACAGGATCAGGATCGTACGTGGCAAAAGCGCATGGAAGACAGCTATCGCGGCAAAGGCCGACGTGCAGGCTCCGAAATTCCGAAAGGAACGTTCACACAGAGCCCATCTGAGATAGCCCGCCAGCTCAAACAGCACTCTACAGCTTTCGGTGAAGCAAGCTCAAAGCTGAACGGCTTCATCAATC
>NZ_JBXAXV010000060.1:0-613 GCF_056781955.1 Dellaglioa sp. CoH-57-MRSF-20 | reverse complement strand
CCATAGCATCTTGTACACGCGGATCAACAGCCTGAAGTGCTGGAGCCTGCTGCATAGGAGGACGCGCACTCGTGATTCCGGGGATATCCACGGGATGCGGCAGATGCGCCACACTCTTCAGCTTATCAGCCTGAATCTGAGCCATGCGCTCTTGCTTATCTGCCGGAAACGCATCGAACGATGTGGTCTTCGACTGAGGTACGTAGTTTTTTGTGTCGATCATTGTGATTATCCTAGGATGCTATCGAGAGCACCCCCAAGCGAGTTGATAGCGGTCTGCGAAACGGTGTTCACCACTCCGTTGACCAAACTTTGACCAGCGTTGAACACCACCTCACTGATTAGGTCAGACGAGACGTTTGCCAGATTTATGAATACGTCACCGACTGAGAACGTTACGCGGTTGATGATCCGTGTACTTGCTCCGGACTCCAAAGTATATTGCTCGACCGTCATGGGCCAACACTCAACATATTCAATGACGGCAACCACGGAGTTAGTCACGCCCAACAGATACACGAAGATTGGCTTCTTGTAGTCCGACGGGCGTCCCCAACCACCGCCCATCGTGGCAGCTGCCGTGGCACCAAATGGCGTGAGAATCGTATTGTTC
>NZ_JBXAXV010000059.1:0-615 GCF_056781955.1 Dellaglioa sp. CoH-57-MRSF-20 | reverse complement strand
TACAACCTGAACCTAAACCTTGATACTCAATCAGGTCCGCTGGTTGCAGCATTTTCCGTCACCGCCAACCAATCATAAGGTTCAACATGGCAGATACTAATAAGCTCGTTCTGGCGGACTTGACAGCCGACGTTGATCAATTCGTTTCCCAGTTTCAAAACTACCTTACCACCATCCCATCGTGGCAGGGAACGCTCACGACAATGACATCGGAGACCCTGATCGAGCTAGCAGCATCGGTCGGGGCTTTTGCGCAGGGCCGCATCATTCGCGCTGCGGAGGACTGTTTTGCTGAAACGGCTCAATCTGATTCAGCAATCCTTAGCATCACACAGATGCAGGGGCTTCGCATTTCGCGATTCCTACCTGCCGGCATACCTGTCACGCTCCAAAGTTCGGTACCCTCGTCGCTCCCTCCGCTGCCCCAATTCCACGTGGCAGGGCAATACTTCTTCAACCGAGATGAGATCACGTTCACGGACGCCAACCCCATCAACGTGACTCTGTACGAAGGTCAGGTATACGCGTATCAGATGCCGGGCTTGGGAACGGAGCGTCAGACCTTCGTAGGGGCCCAGGATAACTTCTCGGGGTCTGACCGAGACGTTGCGGTCC
>NZ_JBXAXV010000058.1:0-619 GCF_056781955.1 Dellaglioa sp. CoH-57-MRSF-20 | reverse complement strand
AGCGATAGAAGTCGTTACCCTTCCCGGTAACGCTCTTCTCGATCTCGACGCCCTCTTCCTTATCGAAGACCGCGTTGAAAGGCATACCTGAGCCACGTTTCGTATTCCAGATTCGCACGTCCGAATAGTAGCGCAGCTTCTTACCGCACGATTCCTGCTGCTTCGGTCCGTACATAGCCATCGGAATATCAGACAGCTGATTCATGCCGATCAGGGAAATCATCTTCTTGCCCATCCGGCCTTTGATACGAGGCAGATGCTTTGCAAAGAATCGAGCGTGCACGCCCAGAGAGTTATCTGCCTCTTCATCGTCGTTAGAGTCCGGATTCATTGCCGGATACGAGTCAACGATGATGACACCCTGAAGGTTTCCGTCCGGTGCCTCTACCCACAGACCCTTTCCGTACTTCTTGGCCATCTTCGGGTCGTGTGCGTCACCAATCATGGCCTTGTTGGCCTTGTTGTCTTCATAGATCAGCCACCACTTACCTGCAACCATGCGCTTGTCGGGGTACTGCTTCTGGATACTTGCCATCCAATCGAAGAACTTCTCACCCACCGTTTCTGGGTAGTACTGCACAACCGGATGAACAACCCATTTACCGGTCTCTTTGTCCTT
>NZ_JBXAXV010000057.1:0-630 GCF_056781955.1 Dellaglioa sp. CoH-57-MRSF-20 | reverse complement strand
ATGTTTAACCTGTCACGTGATTGAAGAATTCGCCAGTGCTGTTGAAGTGGTAAATCGGGAACCCCAAGCTTTCGGCCTCCCCATGTGTGATCGTCAGGAAGTTATCGAAGTACGCGAGCCGTGACTCAAATTCCACACGACTCTCACCATGATACAGGTTGACGCTGTACAGGTTGATGTGTTCTTCGGCCCCAATCCTATATTTTTCCAGCACATATTCAACCACTCGCGGTTTGCCCCGTTCGCGCTCGGCATTAGCAGTACGCACACACTTCATGAGGTCAGTGACACTTGCGCATTCCTCGACCGGTACTCCGGCACGCTCCACGTCCTGCGGGCCCGTACGCACCCATCCCGGCATGCAGAAGACGATGGTGCACAGCCGATCCAGATCGTAATCATTTTCGATCGGCACGCGATACCCACGAACCGGCGCATGATCCTCGTGCACCAGAATCCACTCATCAACGTAGTCGCCCAAGTTCTCGATGGCCGTGTCCTCCGCATGCTTCCGGGCCTGCGCCACTGCCAGCATGTCCTTTTCGGTACCCACGTCCACGATCCGGCGCTTCATGATTTCGGTACCGCCACCCGGCACGAAGCCGTACTCGCGCAGCTCCTGACTAAACT
>NZ_JBXAXV010000056.1:0-635 GCF_056781955.1 Dellaglioa sp. CoH-57-MRSF-20 | reverse complement strand
ATTCTGAAGTTGGCGCGCGATACGAATGCGGTGGGCATGGTTGCCGACCAGTGGCAGTCGATCGATTTGTTGCAGCGAATCCGGGAAGACATGGGTCTGAATCCGCTTGGGAAGCCCCGGTGTCTGCCGCGCCAGTACAGCCCGCGCCGCAAGGAATTCGATGCGTGCCATGCGATGATTGCCTCAAAGAACTTGATATTTCCGACTGTGACGGAAGCCGAGGGTACACGAATCATGGCTGGTGGTATTGAGGACTACCGAACAGAATTCATGAATCGACCTGTTCCACACATCATGCACCAGATGATTACGGTACGTGACGTGGGGCCGGAAAAGACGCCAGAAAAGGGTGAAGGGTATACGGACGACATGTTTCGGGCAATTGTGCTCGGTTCCACAATTGTGCACCATCCGCGCGTCATGGAGCGCCTTTCTGAGGCCCGGGCCTTCAATTATGGCGGTGGTTCCAGCATGCCGATGCCGGGGTTCGCAGGTCGCTCAGGAGGCAATAGTGCGGTACGTCAGGTGATACAGCGCTAAAGTCTAATTCTCAATTTTAGAGCACTAGAACTTAGTGAGTATTCAGCATGGCTAAAAGGTCGAAAAAGGCTAAAAAGCCACGCGAATCCTATGTG
>NZ_JBXAXV010000055.1:0-642 GCF_056781955.1 Dellaglioa sp. CoH-57-MRSF-20 | reverse complement strand
ATTCACGTGAGTGAGGGGTTTTCGGAGATTGAGGCTCGAATCTTTGAACTTGTACAGGGAGAAACTGAAGATGTCTGAGTTGACGGATAGTGTAGTCGAGGGCTCGATGCAGGAAGTCACGTGGATCGAGATTGCGGATCGCGGTCTGCTGTACCGTATCAACAACGAGATCATGCACCCGCTTGGGCTTGCCGTGTTCTACGATCCGGCGACTGGTGTATCGGAGGGCGCATTCGTGGCTCCGGATGGCGCGTTCGCGTATGATGAGAAGACGGCGGCGCAACACGAATCCTTGGCACAGGCCAAGGCCGATGACTTCGAATCCCGAGCCCGTTGGTTGGAAGCGCGCTGTGCCGAACTCTCGAACAGCCTTGTCGAGATGCAAACGCGTTTGGATGACGTGCTGGATGGGTGCCGTGGGCTTCGTCACCTGAACGCGGTTCTCGGTTCGAGCAACAAGCGGCTGCGTGGTATTCTACGCGATGCAGAGCTGGAGCGCTCGGCATGATCACGCGAATTTTTCAGGGCGTGACGGGCACCCACTTCCGACGCATGGTGGCGCGCACAGCTGTCATCGAGCGTGCTGAGCATGACCGGGAAATCGTGATTGTCACGCACCATGGCCTTCGCGATGAGTGGGGA
>NZ_JBXAXV010000054.1:0-653 GCF_056781955.1 Dellaglioa sp. CoH-57-MRSF-20 | reverse complement strand
ACATGGCAACGTCGATTGTCCCGGTAGCGATTCGACTCTCGAAGAAAGGTGCGTTTGTTGCCTGCTACGATCCCAACCGTATGTGCTTTGTCCAGAACAAGGAACTGGTGGGCGATATAGATCTGTCGATTCCTCTCGACATGATGAGTGCCGTGCTCGACGCGTTCCGTGGAACCAGCTGCACGATCAAGGTCACGGATTCTCTGGTGTTTGTCCAGAACCCAGTGCTCGATGTGGTGCTGGCACTGCCGGCTTCGGACGAGGAATCGGTGATCGACACCGACATGGTGATGGAGAAGGCTCGGGAAGTTCGCAAGGTCGATGGCACGGTCATCGAGATGGTGAAGAAGGATGTGATGGGCTTCATGGATAACGCGAGGGCTGTCGCTACCAAGGAGCGATCGGAATTGGCGGTGTCTACCGAAAAGGGAAAGATTGGCCTAACCGTCAAGACTTCTAACGGTGTGTCAAAAACGCAAATCCGTGGCTCCGTGTCGGCAAAGCTGAGCTGGAAAGTGGACTATGAGTTCATCGACGAGGTAATGCGCAAGTGCGGCGACGCCGTGACCATCAAATTCGTGGACGACGCGCAGTCCTTCATTATGGTGAAGGGCGCAAACTCCGTGTATTCGCTTGTCGCTCTTAATCAGGAC
>NZ_JBXAXV010000053.1:0-654 GCF_056781955.1 Dellaglioa sp. CoH-57-MRSF-20 | reverse complement strand
CGCAAATGCCGTGGCTGAGTCTATTCTGACTCAGCAGAATTCAGCTGCTAATGCAAATGCTATAGCTGAAACTCTGCTACTTACACAGGCTACTTTAGTCAAAGCCAATGCAGTAGCAGAAACCTTGCTCACGGTTGCGCCGAAAAACATACAAGACACGTATGTTCAGATGGAAATAATTTCAGGCGGTTTGATTCCGGCGAATGACTATGGAGTTAAGCTTGAGGTGATTGCAGGGCTTCCATATGACACACAGGATGGATATGTGACGCTAGAGATTATAGCGCAAACCACGCTGACGCCAGCAAAACCGATGACAACAATAACTTGGTTTACCCCATCGTGAGGATGTTANGATTCTGACTTTGAATGACTCTACAAAAACTGCAAGTATACAAGATTGGGATCAATCGGATTGGGACCTACAGAAAGATACCATACCGTGGGACTATACAATAGAGTTCGATCCCATGATAGACGGTGGCATACTAGACACCATTCGAAACGACAGAGAAGTGCATTACGATCAACGAACCATCTATATACAAGAATGGATCGGCAACACGATGATCGTTCGACCACAGATCATATACGTACAGCAGCTTTTGCCCTTGGCTTCAGACCCGTCGGCACCGTCTGGCACGTAATTAGAGG
>NZ_JBXAXV010000052.1:0-665 GCF_056781955.1 Dellaglioa sp. CoH-57-MRSF-20 | reverse complement strand
ATATGTGTCCACCGGCAAACAGGCAGCAAACGGTGCAGCTTCATATTTGGATGACTTCATTATATGGGACGGCTCTGGCACCTCATTCAACACGTTCCCGATTGGGCCACGACGTATCGGGCTCATGAATCCGAACGCGGCGGGAGACAGCACGCAGTTCACCCCCAGCACAGTGTCTGCCTCTAACTACTCGATGGTAAGCCTAGGCGTTCAATCGTGGGCAGCGACTACCAACGTTTCGGATGCGGGTACCGGCAATTCGGACCTCTATAAAATGTCGGCACTTCAGTACACTCCGGCAACCACCATCGACGCGGTGACGGTTTATGTGCAAGCCACTAACCCAGCAGCCGATGCCGCTCACTCTGTTACCGCGAAGTTGAAGTCGGCAGGCACCGTCGCAACATCCGCACCGCAGACTCTGGTTGCATCGAATGTTTTGTATTCCTCAGTATTTCCGAGGGATGGCGCGGGAAATGCATGGACACTAGCAAACCTGAACGCGGCGCAGGCTGGTATAGGTGACTAAAGATGGCCACATCCACGACACAAGTCAATAAGGTATATCAAGAGGCTATAACCAGCACAACCACCACTGGAAATACTTCGGTGAACAAAGTATTTCAGGAAGTGGTCACCGGACTCGACACAGGAAATCTGCCGTC
>NZ_JBXAXV010000051.1:0-673 GCF_056781955.1 Dellaglioa sp. CoH-57-MRSF-20 | reverse complement strand
GCCTCAAGGCGTCGTTCCAGCTCACCGTCCACGCTGTGGAACGAGTAAAGCTGGAAAAAGTCCTCGGCCGTACGATTGAGTACGTTACCCGAGATATCGACGTACATGACTTGCGGCGGGTGCTTGATCTGCGTTTTCGGCTTCAGGCTCGTGTTCGTGAGCCACAGGAATTTGGCGCTGGAGCCATCGGCGTCTCGGGTCCACACCGAGCCCGGCGTCAGGAATTCCATGTTTTCTGCAACAGACATTATGATCCTCTTGGGGTTGATTGGTGGTGCTGTAAATCTTATTTACTAGCAGGCGCGTTGATACGCAGCAGCGGCGTCACGAGCGCCACAAAAGCCTGAAAGCGATTGTCGCATGCGTCATGTTCGTTGGCCCACTGGGCAATCGCCTCTGTCTGCGCCTTCCCGTCGTATTTCTTCGCCGGGTCGAGTTTCGCCAGGTGGCCACAAGGTGCTATTGCCTGCGGGTCGATGTTCAAACTCGATTTTTCGGACACGAGAACTGGCGTCGTGGCCTTTTGAGGTGTCGTACCACACGCAGTCAGCAGTGTTGCACAAATCAGCGCAATTGTCAACGTCTTCATCGTGGGTCCTTCGTGCCATCTAGCACTTGGTTGATCAGATTCACGGTCGGAGCCGACCACGCACACACTTCAGGGCTCGGATTC
>NZ_JBXAXV010000050.1:0-674 GCF_056781955.1 Dellaglioa sp. CoH-57-MRSF-20 | reverse complement strand
CGCTACACCCACCGAATCGTCAAATTCTGTGAGAGGAAGATACGGAGCCAGATACACGCGGAAATCTTCAATGTCGGTGGACAGTCCACTAAGTTCTGCTGTTAGGCTTTCGCGCAACTACTCAAGCTGAGAGACCGGTGCTGTTACAGGACCTTCGTAGTGGTTCTGTGTAGATTCACCCACTAGTCCGTAGGTGCCTCCTGCCTTCAACGCGTCCTTTACCATCAGAGTGTTTCCTTCAGTTGACGAAGACACACAAGTGCATCTTCAAGATTTTCGTAGTACTCACGGATTGTGCAACCCTCAAATACCAGAGAATAAAAATCCGATGCGATTGGCACAGTCTCCATCGTGAGGAACTTGTGAGCACGTGCAAAATCCTGCTCACTGAACTCGACGTTACTGTTCATCGTGTCAAGGACGCGCGACGGGTAGGACTCCAGCATAAGCTTGATACGATCGAGCTCACGCGACGTATACCAGATTGCCTTGTCCAAGTCTTGCGCGGCCTTTCCCTTCTCACCACGACGCGCCACATACTTCACGGCGTTGCCAGTGTTGAACGGCATCAGCTCCACAAGATCAATTATCTCGATTCCAGACGGATGGGAGTTGTAGTGTGTCGGGTGATTAACGTGTTCGTAGTCCGGATGATTTACATCGACCTTCTTCAC
>NZ_JBXAXV010000049.1:0-677 GCF_056781955.1 Dellaglioa sp. CoH-57-MRSF-20 | reverse complement strand
GGCCCATCCTATACGGGCTTCGAATTCAAGGACTTGTCGGTGATGGCGAATGAGTGCTTGTTCTATTATGAAGCCTTCCCGGGATCGCCATTTGCGTGGTCGGGTCAAGTTGGTAATACGCAAGTCCCACAAATGACAGTGCAGTACGCATATAAACGCGTAAATAACCCCACTCTAGTAGCCAGCAACGTCTCATCTTCAGGTTTGGCTGCGGGCAATCCAACAATAGCTTCCCAGACCAATAACGGGGCGTGGTTGAATCTTCCGGCCGGTAACGTATTGCTAGGAGCATTTGGTACGTACAGTTTTGGATTAACTGTGAACGCAGAATTGCCGACGACGTAAAGACACACTGTCTCAATTTTAGTGTGCACATCAATAAGGAGTATTAAATGAGTACAGTAGTGGGCACATGCCAAGATTGTATTGTGTCAGTGCCGCCGGCCCTACCAGCCAGCTTGCGCTTTCGTCTAAACGTAGTAGAAGGGCAAAATCTGGTGTTGAAGCAGGTAGGAACACTCAGCTCGATTTACCCAGCGTCTGGCGTAGGCGCGATAGGTCAACGCTTGACTCCGACTACTAGCATGACGCTAGGTCCGGTGCAGGGACTGGCCATTGCCACAACAGCGCCGCTACCTGTAGAGGTCACCACACCCACTGCCGTTAACATCACATTT
>NZ_JBXAXV010000048.1:0-680 GCF_056781955.1 Dellaglioa sp. CoH-57-MRSF-20 | reverse complement strand
AAGCCCTCCATGCGCTTGATCGGGGACTCACCCAGACCTTCGAGCGTCGGCGTGTCGTTCACGGGCAACCCGTACATCGTATTCATCTTGCGAACCGCCCACGGGAAGAAGTGGCCGATTTCCAAACCGCTCTCCGCAAAGTCCTTCGACGCGGAGCCTACAACGTGATCATACTCATGCAGATTCAAACTACTCTCCTTAAAGTGTGTAATGGTTGGAGTTGTCCAACCACTCGGCTACCTTCTCGCCATAAACAGCTGGATCAAACACACGGTGCCCGACTGGCTTTTCTGACACATGCTGCGCGCCGTCCTTCAACTTTCGGCTCGTGTCTTCTAGTTCTTGCGTCTTGGATCGGGCTTCTGTTTCTGCCTCATCCATTGCCGAGTGGAACGCAGATGCCGCTCCTGTGATGTCAACTGCGCGCTGCGCAATCTCGGCGCGTACTTCCTCGGTGTTGATCGCGCCATCGAATTCGGCTAGCGCTGCTTGAAGCTCGCCCCGTGCCTTTTCGAATACGTGCATGCGCACCACCAGACCGAGTGCAATGCGCAGTCCATTCATGTACTCGTCTGGTGCGTTTTCAATCACAGCCAGAAGATTGACGCGCACGCGATTCAACGTTTCAAGATCAAGATTATGATCCATCACTTCTTCTCCTTTTTAGGCTCATCAGCAAC
>NZ_JBXAXV010000047.1:0-682 GCF_056781955.1 Dellaglioa sp. CoH-57-MRSF-20 | reverse complement strand
GGGAAACACCAGTGGTGATGGTTCTGCTGACCCAACGAAGCTCCAGACTGGTGCCATTGGTGCTGTCGGTATCTCGATCACTCCTGCATCTATGTGGGGCCGTTTCTCTCCGGGTTATGGACTTAGCGTAGGCGGTGGTGTTGCCAACAGCTACTAACGCAATTTAAGTAGTACCGGGGCTTATGCCCAACTCTCAAAAATAATCATACACTTTCCGGGAGAAGTTATGTTTGCAGTTGAAGGGGCGGCGTCACGCCTACTGGCCACGTCCGAGATCGAAGCTGACTACGAAGTTGATGGCAAGTTCGATACTGAGCGAGATCACGAACTCGAACACGTGCGTGGCAGCCTTGGCGCTAGCCGCATCCGTTATTCTATGGGTCGGAATCATCTTTTCCATAAGAGCAACCCTATGGAAATAGGAGACGAGGCAGAAGTCACGATCCTTGTTCTTAACAAGCTGGGCTACAAGATGCGAGTAAACAAGGGTGTGTTGGATCGACCCACGTTCGCGTGTTCTGCACTGCATAACATCTGCATCCAGCGCATCGGTAACGATCTTCGAATTTTCTTCCGGGCCTAAACATGTTTGCGCGACGTACGAGAAGTGCACGACGCGGTAAGTCTGGTATGGGCTCGATACGTCGTGAGAATTACAACACGGTTAACGGCATGCAGACGC
>NZ_JBXAXV010000046.1:0-684 GCF_056781955.1 Dellaglioa sp. CoH-57-MRSF-20 | reverse complement strand
GAACATACAGCAGCTCTTGGAGGTCGGTGATTCTGATTCGGCAGCATCCGTGATTCAGAAGCGCGCTCTTCAAACCTGTATTGATCTTGTTGCCGAAGTCGAAAACGGGATTCGCGAATCGAAGGGACGCTATGGTGTTCACTCGTTCAACAACCTGATGATGACTATTCGGGAACTTGTGACGGACATGCAGCAAACTCGGGATCGAGGTGCTATTGGTGTCACTATCAGCGAATCGGTTTTGCGGCCCATGATGCGTGATCTGGCTATGCTTGTCATGAACGAGACTATGACGATCATGGCCGCTGCAAAAGGCAGTATGAGCGTTGACGAGTTTAAAGACTTTCGTAAAGAAGTAGATGATAGTCGTGCTCGTATCGGCGCTGCCATGCAGCAGGCATATACAGAATCACGGGATCGCGTAATCGAGTTCATGCAACGTTAACCAGACGGGCTTTTCCATGTCTACAGGTCACATTCAAGCAATTCACTTTCTGGCGCTCGTGTGCGCCATCTACGGTGTTCGCGAATTTGCACATGAGGTATCGCTGCACATAGCAACGAAGGACTTTTGGTGGCTAAGAAAACGACATTGACCCGGGCCGAGATCGCGACGCTGATTAAACAACATGTCGCAAATTACTGGCGTGAAAAGATGTATGCGGTCAGCGCCGAAGTCGGTCT
>NZ_JBXAXV010000045.1:0-694 GCF_056781955.1 Dellaglioa sp. CoH-57-MRSF-20 | reverse complement strand
GGTTGGAACCAAACGAAGAAAACCCGCTTATCCTATGGGCCGAGATTGAACGCCTGAAGGGCGAAGCTGTGCGTAGCGACGGGAAGCGATGGGTGACGGTCGCAATCGAGGAACGGCAGCGCGCGGTAACTGCCGAAGGCCTGTTGCGGTTGCTGATCGTGAACGCGACGGGGACTGCTGAGGACGAGGATAACGAGCGAGCGAACATGATTCGCGCCAATTATCTGCACGCGGCGCTTCCCGATCATCCGATGGCCCGGGCCTCGATTGCGAAGATCGTGGGCTGCGAAAAGGCTAACGAACAACTGGAGCGAGAGCGCGAGCGCCCGCCCCTGATGGACGAAATTCTCAACATCATCGACTAGAACTTCGCGATCTATACGGCTGGCGATGCAACGCGCTTGTCCGTGCACACGAAGATTCGTGCGGCCTTCGAAAAGGTGGCATAAATGCAATACACTGTGCTAAATGCGGTAAATCGTGACAATCTGATTGAATTGGTAAACGAATTTATCAAGGTTGGTGGCTGGGAACCGTTGGGCGGTATAGGGTACAGCTCGAACGCCGGTTTCATTCAGGCCATGGTCAAAATAGAGGTAACAAATGGCTGACTTTTGCTCGCACTGTTCAATCTTGATGTGGGGTGAGGATACTGGCGATTTCCGTGGTATCGGGCCCGTGGCTGATGACGACG
>NZ_JBXAXV010000044.1:0-714 GCF_056781955.1 Dellaglioa sp. CoH-57-MRSF-20 | reverse complement strand
CCTTGTTCCCGGCCTTTACGATCTTGTCCGCGAACTTAGCACCCGGCTTGTATAGTAGCACATTCATCTTCGCGCTGTACTTGACAACGGTGCCGCCCTGAGCCTCGACAAACGCCTCTTCGTCAGCCGAGCGGTAACTGGTCCAAGCCACATTGACCCCTGCTAGCTTCGCGCCTGCTGCCTTCTTCCGCACTGGCAGTTCGCCATCGATCTTGAACACGCCCTTAAGAGGACGATACCACGCTCGGAACTCTGCAACGCCATCCACCAACAGCTGGATCGTTGCGTGCGAGAACCCCTTGATGCGGCCCACCTCGTTCCAGATTCCTTGTTTGTCAAGGTTGCAGAGAGTTTTCATACTCATGCCCGCAGCCTCAAGCTGTTCGAGCTTGCGCACTCCCATCCCACCGCGCGTGAAAGCGCCGCTTGCCACCATCAACTTCTTGAGCGGGATCGTGTCGCCCAGCACGCGCACGAGTTCCCCGCGCATCTTAGGCCACTGGTTCTTGCCGAATGCGTCAATGAGCTGTGCGCGGAAATTAGACGGCGGACCTTCGACTCCTAGTTCGACCAACTGAGCCGTAGTGCGGACGCCCATCTCGTACAGCTTCGACAGTGACTTCTCAGCCAAACAGCTCGATGCCGAGCGTGGCACAGAAAAAGTGCATAGCCCGAATCTTGGGCACTGCGTCGTCACCGTCCGTCGAGTAGATG
>NZ_JBXAXV010000043.1:0-725 GCF_056781955.1 Dellaglioa sp. CoH-57-MRSF-20 | reverse complement strand
CATGATCGATGTGTTGAAGTTGCTCGATGGATCGAAAGGTAAGGTGGTCTAAATAATGGAAGGATTCTTGGCACTGCTGCATCTGATATTAGCTGGGATTGGCTGGTATTTCTATGCGATCATTGGCATGATCTCGCTTGCTATTGGGGCGCTCGCGGGCGGCTTGTTCGGAGCGCTTGGATCATGTTTCGATGCAAGTCACCGTGAAATGCGCTGGGTCCTGCTCGGCGCGCTCTCCGGACTTGTCGTTACTTTTTATCTGTTCACTAACTACGCACCACACCCATGAGCCTAGACCTGAACAAGTTTTACGAATGGATGCGCCCAGAAATCGAGCCGGGTTTGTGGCAGCACTACAACCTGCATCAGTTTGGAGACAGCACTAACGAGATCACTGGACCCGTCGATTCGTGTGTACTACTACACAAGAAAGGCCGTGATCCAGAATTCATGGTGCTGCGCACAGATACCAAGGCAGTGTCCTACGGCACCTATCTGGTGTCGCTGCTGGGTAAATATTGGGTAGAGAATGCACCGAGCCCGGGTCCGCTGGTCCTAAAAGTACATGGGACCCAAGCACGGCGCGCTGTCCTCAATATGCATACGACGTTTGATGTCCAGTTTCAGGATGGTTTTGTGGTCGGCGGCGATCACAGCTCTGTTCCTCCATCAACGACCGCAATCATCAAGGCTGCAAAATGACAGTACTACGAAATATACAGACG
>NZ_JBXAXV010000042.1:0-732 GCF_056781955.1 Dellaglioa sp. CoH-57-MRSF-20 | reverse complement strand
GTACTATACGGTTCTGTGTGAGACATGCGGTCCTATTCAGGTTGACGGAAACGGGGCACGTGTCACTCCGCTCGAAGAGCAGGACGATCAAAACCGGCACATCGCGCCGGGCCAGTTTTTCGATTATCTGCCGCCCGATCATCCGGTGGTAGTTGCACAAGGGCCCGTGATAAAGGCCGAAGACAGTGCATGGGCCGCGTACAAAAAGGCACGTGTGCGATTCCCGAACAAATCTCTGTAAGGAGTGTATATGGCACGAATCCAGCACGATAGCCAGTGGACCAATCTGTACTACGGCTTCGATCCGGAGCACAAAGGCAAGTGTAGGCCCACGATCCGTATCGTTCCGCGACACGTAGACTGTGAGGCTGAGGGCTTTCCCCATGGACTTCCGACCAACGTGTTTTTCGATACGGAAGAACAGGCCGTGGCGTTTGCTCGGCGTATCGACTCGTTTTTGGACGCGTCGCTGAAGGGTGCGCTGGAGTACATGGTGGATCGACGTGCCGAACTCTTCGACCGAGAGACAAAGGAGCTGCTCAATGATTAATCATTTGTCAAATCAAGAGCTGTTTGTATCAACCCTCGTCGTGTTCGCGGTGATTGCTGTCGTGGCCGCACTCGTCATGGTCGGGATCGTTGTGTGGCTGCGCCGGACAGGGGACACGACAGCAAACCGTGAGTTCTCGCGGTTCCTTGACTGGGCGATGCGCGAAAAGCTGGATACAAGTC
>NZ_JBXAXV010000041.1:0-736 GCF_056781955.1 Dellaglioa sp. CoH-57-MRSF-20 | reverse complement strand
CGTTGACCATGGCACCAAACACGCGATGAGGACCACTGTAAAACGCACCAGTTCCCGCATCGTGCAGAACAGGGCTCTGCGCGTTCACGTCATTCACGAAAGATCGACGCTTTTCGTATTCGAACGTGCCGTCCACACCCTCCCGAATCTGGTGATATGTGTCAGCCTCGCACACGGTCCACGCGCACCAGCCTTCACGGCCCACGATACGATACCGGAACTCGTGGCGTGCGAACCGTACTTCACCGTCCTCGGTCACCACGAGCTTCACGCGATCGTCTCTCATCAACCCTCCAGCGCGAACTCGGCGCGGACCACAGCACGTACCTGAGTATCCGCCTCGAACGGGAGCACCGTGCCCAGCTTCGACGCGTACGTGGCACCACGTTCAGGGTCCACAGCTATGCACAGCGCAACGCCCTCGGTGTTCTTGAACCAAATGCGCGAATCCCAGCAAAACATTTCGTTGCGCGGAATGGCCTCAAACACCGTCATGGGCCGTACTTCATCCTTCAACACGATCTTCATTTTCGCTCCTTATTCAATATTGGACAGTTTACCAACACCTTGATTCTTTTGTCAAGGACTGAGAATGGTGAAGGGGCCACGGCTTCCGTTGTCGAATTCGCAGGCAGCGCCCAACGCGCATTCCAAGACCTCACGCGGCCCGTGTCCACCATGCGACGCGTACATGGCCCCAAGCGCGTATTCAGCACCGCTCCCGATCGCAGCATAG
>NZ_JBXAXV010000040.1:0-739 GCF_056781955.1 Dellaglioa sp. CoH-57-MRSF-20 | reverse complement strand
GTACGTATCTCGCACGTCACGGCAACGAAGACCTGTCGGAACTGGTGAACGCCACCGTGAACCGTCGTCGTACCGACATTCCGGCCCTGCGTCACATCAGCATCGCGGCAGCGGCTCCGCACGAATTCGTGTCGTTTGTCAGCCAGTCTGGCGACATGGACTATGGCTTTGCTATCGCTGCCTCTGCCGACAAGGTACAAGTCGTTAGCGCTGCTACCTCAGACGTGGTGACGGTACCGCTGACCGTGGTTGCCGATATCCGCCGCGCACCGATCCCCAAGTCGTTCGGGGACAAGATGCGGACAGCCGGTATCAGCCGTGAAGACAAGAACCAGCAGATCGAGTACTACAAGCAGCTGTTCGCGTATGACCCTGCGTACCTGCGTAGTGTCATCGATATCGTGAACGAAGATAGCACGGCCTAAGCCTCTCTGCTTTAATCGTCCCAAACCCCTTAACAACCCATGTGAGTCCCAACATGTAACAAATTGGAGGTGCATTGTGAAGCACAACCTTTATTGCTTTCTTCTACAGCTGAACGGTGCAAAACGCATTGAACGTGTAGAAGCTCGATCTAGGACATCGGCGTTCAACACTTTGTTCCGACTCCTAAACGAGACAGGTGCACTATTCGAATTGGATTCAGTCCAACTTATGGAGAACACATGAACGAGGGCATTGCCCCAAGTGGCTACAGCGTGAGTCACAGCCCGGTCTCTGGTCGGGACGAGTAGTAGAT
>NZ_JBXAXV010000039.1:0-756 GCF_056781955.1 Dellaglioa sp. CoH-57-MRSF-20 | reverse complement strand
GTATCAGGACTATGGCATGTACGAGCCGGAAGCGTGGAACGCGTGGATTGCCGACTGTCGGCGTCAATATGATGCAATCAAAACTCGCAACCAATCGATCAAAAATTGACAATGAACACAAATACCCCTGTTTCGATTCTCAATCAGTACAAAGCAGAAGCCGGCCGTATTGCTAATTCCATTATCGGGCCGCAAACTATCAGCGGTTCGCACTCGCTGAGTGCTGCACGCGGCGCACTGCGCGTTCTCAAAAGCAAGCGGGGCAAGGGCGCACATGCGGCACTGCTCGGGGGTTTGGTTGTGGGCGCGTTGGTCGAGCGCGGGCACGCGGACAAGGCAGAAGCCCTGACCATTGAACTGAGCCGACAGGCGGCCATCGCCAAATAAAGGGTGTATATGAACCTGACCGGAATTCACGCCGAATATTGGCGACAACGTAAGGCACCCATTCCGGGCTGGGCGGCCGGATTCATGCCGCGCGCCCGTGTTGATATCGATGCGTGCGTGAATCAGCACGCGGAACCGAAACCGCGACGCGCGGACGGCGTGCACGCGTGTGATAACCTGTTGGCTATCATCCGTTCGCACCGAAAGCATATCGCGCGCACGCATCGCGGCGACTCCAATGCAGAGTTCCGCGTATCCGCGCTCGCTTGCTATCTCGAAGGCATAGCGCAACAGCCGGGTACCGTGTGCAATCCCGAAAAGCGCGCGGCTTTTGCTCGCAAATGGGCGGCCCGCATCCGCAACCGTGCG
>NZ_JBXAXV010000038.1:0-796 GCF_056781955.1 Dellaglioa sp. CoH-57-MRSF-20 | reverse complement strand
GACGAGCCTGAGCTGCATGCTCTGTTCCGGCGCACGACTGCTGGTCGCACTCCCAGTGAATCGTTCAATCTGAATTCTCGCGGCTACCGTACCCCGCTCATGGCCCGGGACTTTGACTCTGGTGATAGCTGGACCATCACTAAGACCGGCAAGATTCGCCACAACCCGGCACCACAGTATGCACGTGCTCGCGCAAACGACAATATCTACAAGATAGCGAAGCGTGCGACCCGTGATCCTAACTACCGCGCGGAACTCAAGAAGCGCAACATCGAAAAATTGGGTAATGCAACGCTATCCCACCTTCCTGCACTAAAGGACTGACACATCATGTACTCGTTCCTCGTGAATTCTAGCCGACCTGACCCGAATGAGTACAGTTGGCATGTCTACACGAAGGCAACACCGACTGCGGTTAGCGCGAACCTCGTACTCGAAAAGGGGCAACGATTCGGGGTTCGTGCACACCCGGTGTCGCAACATTCAGTACAGGTAGTCGTTGCTGGGTCCTCGCGCATATACAGCGTGAGCGCAGCTCGACTTCCGCGCCTGCCCAAAGGAGCAAAGAAATGAAACCTCGTATCCTTTTCTGGGGTATCGTGTTTGATAGATGGACACCTGCTGTAGAGGGTAGGCTTACTCAGGACCTAATACGTCTGCAAAACTTGGCGCGGCACAAGTACTCGGATGTGGTAGTTGTTTGTGACTCCGAAGAACCTGCACGAGTATGTGAGTCGTTGGGTCTGGCTATCGATACAGACCCGGGCCTAGCATCAGTCTGGACGCAGTACAAGAC
>NZ_JBXAXV010000037.1:0-798 GCF_056781955.1 Dellaglioa sp. CoH-57-MRSF-20 | reverse complement strand
GATCAAGCAAGGCCGCCGCGACATCGAGTTCATGAGCCACGCAGGAAAGAAGGTGTTGGTGCGGCGTATAATGCGCGGCAAAACCGACAAGCTGGAAATCCACGTCAACGGGAAGGATAAAGAAATCCGAACCGTTGCTGAGGCCAAGAAAACCCTGTCTCGCCTGTTTCCGATCACCGCGTCTGCTTACCGCACCTATATCTCGATCGACAGCACGGTACCGCATCCTCTGGTTCGCGGCACCGGAACCGAACGCAAAGCATTCCTAACCGAGTTCTTCGATCTCGACAAGATGGATGCAGAGCGTAAGCTATACGCCGCAGAACTCACGAAGCTCGGAAAGGTCCGAGCCGCCTATGATGAGCTGCGCGCGCAGGTTGAACGCGACAGAGAGGGGCTCGTACCGCGCGATGAGCTGATGAAGCTTAAAGAACGCGTCACCAAGATCAAGGCACGGTTGAGCAAGCTTCAGCGTTCGTTCACGGATGCGCAGGAAATCACGCGGCTTGTCGCCTTCTCCGAGTCAATGGGCGATCAAGTCAAAATCCTGCAAGGCGCAATTGGGGATGAGATTACGGAAGAATCGTTCATCGATCACGTGAAGCAGATAAAATACGAGTTCGATACGACGGCCGCTAATATTGAGGAAGCCGAAGAATACGAGCAGTATAAAAAGAATAACGCCCGATACAACGAGGCGTATGCAGAGCTGAGTGAGGTCACGCAGAACCTGATCGAAGAGAACGGCCGAGAGCTTGCGGCCGAGATGGCAAAGAACGCGTACACGGCGTATACAGA
>NZ_JBXAXV010000036.1:460-832 GCF_056781955.1 Dellaglioa sp. CoH-57-MRSF-20 | reverse complement strand
AGATAGGCGAAGGTGGCACCCGCAAGCGCCGGAAACTGCTGTTCATCGAACCCGAAAATCTTCCTGAGCACTACCCTCTACTATTTACACATCACTCGCCATGCTTCAGCAGGTACGAATCGCTGATCGCTTTGAACGAGAAGCCAGAATCAGCGTGCTTGTAGACCACACCTTCTCGCGGACGGCCGTTGATGCCCTGACCCTCGGCACGTGCCAGCAGGTCTTTCGCGTTTTTCGCAATGCTCGACAGCTTGAAATAGCTGGTGACCGGCACATGCTTCAGGCCCAGCTCACGTACGATGTGTTCGACTTCCGAAGGACGCAGGTATTCCTGATTCTCGATGTCGAAGATGTCATACACGTAGAAGCCGT
>NZ_JBXAXV010000036.1:0-450 GCF_056781955.1 Dellaglioa sp. CoH-57-MRSF-20 | reverse complement strand
CACAGCTCACCTTGGATTGCTACCGCGCGCTCCAGCGTCGCCAGCTTTTCGAGGACCTGCTCTTCGCGCGCCGTTTTCCAGAACTGGTTGCCTTCAGTCTCCACCAGATCGAGGTTACGCGAGCACACACCAGCCACAAATTCAGGGAGGTTGCCCTCTGCGTCCGGTTTGGCGGCCGTCGCAAAGTACTTGCTCGACGGCGGAATGTAGTAGGCCGTGAGCGACGAACCGTCCATCTTCGTAGATTCTTGGAACACTTCTTCCGCATACTTGTCGAACACGAGGCGTTCGATGTTCTGGATGCGTTCCTGATCCGTCTTCGGAATGAACGACGGGAAGTTGCCACGCGACACGCCGCGCAGCGACACCGGAATCGGTTTCTCCCACTTCTCGATACCCAGCTTCTCGGTCAGGTCGATTTCGCTGACCGTATCGTCGCTCAGGTCGGAG
>NZ_JBXAXV010000035.1:0-836 GCF_056781955.1 Dellaglioa sp. CoH-57-MRSF-20 | reverse complement strand
GATCAACACAGCCACAGTCGCGTCAATGGCAATCGTCCGTTCGGAGGGAACATGAGCATAGCGTGGATTGGCGTTGACTCTGATGGAACGCTAGCATCGGATGAAAGCGGTTGGGAAGGACCTCTACACGCTGGGCCGCCCATCGCACCGATGGTGGCGTTTGTCCAAAACCTAATCAAGCAGGGCCATACAGTCAAGATCATGACAGCACGTGTAGGCCTGCATCCGGATCAGACTGATGAAGAGCTGGAAGCAATCCACCAGTTTCTGGGGGACTGGTCTGAAGAACACATTGGCACGCGCCTTGAGGCCACGTGCCAGAAAGACTATATGATGATTGCCTTGTTTGATGACAAGGCATTTCACGTGACGCCGAACACCGGCATCGTTCACCTGCCTGAAGAAGAGGAAGAATCTGATGTTTGATATCGAACCGCAATACGAAGCTCCGTCCATTCTACGTTCATTGTTTAGTGATCGCGCAAACGCCGACTATCTGCTGCAAGCGGCAGGTCATGGCCTGCACATGAATAACCCGTACCACAACCTTCAGCATGAACTGCATGTCGTGTACTGGTCCCATGTGGTGGCCACAAACGAAAACTCGCTTCGGCCCAAGGCCAGCAACCACTACCTCGTGCAGGGCGATCTGAAGGCTCTGGCCGTGGCCTCGCTGTTCCATGACCACAATCACTCGGGTGGTGCTGAACGAGATACCGTGAACATCCAACGAGCCATCCAGCGCGTGTTCACTCGCGACATCAACCTGATCCTCGAAGACGAGGGAATCAATAAGGAAACGGTGCGCGACCTGATCCGTGCCACCTGTTTCGAGA
>NZ_JBXAXV010000034.1:0-839 GCF_056781955.1 Dellaglioa sp. CoH-57-MRSF-20 | reverse complement strand
CGAGGAAGAAAACTTCGGGCCGTGGCAGGTCCATTCGGAAGGAACTGTTGGCCGGGACCGGTCCTACGACAAATGGAGTATCGGTGATCCCGGTATCGAACTCGGGGTCTTCAACGAGGACGCCTACCAACTTTCGCGGCTGGTACACGCACCGGTTTTTGAAGTCCAGTGGAAGGAGATTCCGGCGCGTGTCCCGGTACTCGGTGAGCTGGGTTTCGCGGCCGTCATCGATGCCACCCAGATGTATCAGAACATCGCATACTTCCTCGGCCTCTTGAACGAGGATCGGGCTCGTGCTAATATGCCGCCCGCAACCCAGACCGACGTGGACAAGGCAGTGAGTCACGGGTTTGACAAGAAACAATCGTTCCGACACCGCACAAAGGAGAAGAAATGAGCAAAATCACCAAAAGTCGCGTCATCATCGAGTTCGAGGCGTCTTCTGGCTACGAGTCGAAAGAAGAGTTCCAGACGCATCCGAGTTCGCTTCCACTCAGGAATGCGCTGCGCGAGATTTTGCGCGTGCTCCTGATCAACAACTAACGTGAGGAAGTGACGAACATCGTGAATGAAGCTCTGTACTACGACGAAGAGGATGCGGTGTGAAGCTCAGTGAGATGAAGGCCCTGTATCTTCGGGCCAAGGACGCATACTACAACGGCAAGTCCGAGATCATGTCGGATGCAGCGTTCGACCGTCTGGAAGATACGATCCGGAAACGCAGCCCAGAATGGGAAGAATTGGACAAGACGGGTGTGCGTATCTCTGACAAGAAGGAAGAGGTGGCTCTGTGTTGGCCTATGCCGAGTCTGGAAAAAGCGTATCCTGACGACGTACCG
>NZ_JBXAXV010000033.1:0-842 GCF_056781955.1 Dellaglioa sp. CoH-57-MRSF-20 | reverse complement strand
TAATGGTACAGATTAGTGGTCGCAGACAGGGACCCGCTTACA
The DNA here is from genome assembly GCF_056781955.1 of Dellaglioa sp. CoH-57-MRSF-20. Next base: position 800 of record NZ_JBXAXV010000033.1, on the reverse strand, counting down.
AAGGCCGAATTGTTAGCAACGGAGTTTAGGATACCCCATTGGCGGTTTCCGCCCGATGCCCCAGTAACGAATAGGTGCAAAAAGCCACCATTTGTTGTGGCTGGTGTGAACTGGCCGTTAGCAGCAGGTGCCCCAGACTGCGAAACAATTAGTCCACTGCCAACCCCGCCTGTCAATCCGGTTGCTGTCGCGTCCCCAGCCTCATATACGTTCATGGCCTGCCAATTGGTTACCATGTCTGGTGTTGTCGCAATGATGCCCGTGGACGAAGTTGTGAACAGAACGTATTTGCTGCCGTCGTACAGGTAATTGACGTAGCCACCGCCCGACAAATTTGTTAGCGGAGTTCCCGTAAGAGTCCATGTAACACCGTCTGTAGTGCTGTACACAGCACCGCAGGTTGTTACTGCGAACATGGTGCTGCCAACCAAAATAAGCTGGGTAGGAAGAGTTGCAGTAGTGCTCTGAGCCAGCGTCATTGTCACTGTTCCGGACAGCGGACTGGGTGTACCCGGTGTCCCTCCCGGATTGGCTGCGAACATCAGGCCACGAGACGTAGCAAAGATGTATCGGTTTGCGGCGGGCAAGAATGCCATGTCCAAGATGTAATCACCAGATGGCCCCGGCGCAGTCCACGCAGCGGCTGTTACCGAAAAACTAGACCATGCGCCCGCCGTGTTCAGCGCGGAATTAGCTGCAACCGCCATCAATCCGTAACCAGCGTAGAACACGGAAACAACGCCGCTGCTACCACCCAGCAAGCGACCGGAAGTCTGAACAGCATTGATGGCTTGAGTACT
>NZ_JBXAXV010000032.1:0-846 GCF_056781955.1 Dellaglioa sp. CoH-57-MRSF-20 | reverse complement strand
GACGCGTATTGGCAGTGCCACGACCACGCGTATTCCGGGTCCGCGTGCATAGTACTAGCCAGCTTGATGTATGGCGTCGGTCCTGTCTCTTCCTCGGCTACGTGCTCATGTTCGTCTTCCCCGACATCCAGCGTGTCCTCATCCTCACTGTCGTTGATATCGAGTTCAGCCTCGTACTTAACCTCCCAATCCTGCCCTCCGGGAGCGCCGTGCGCATACTCATCCATGAGCGCATCAGGATTGTTCTTCAGGTGGTCACGGAAATTGCTAAGGCATTTTTCGACTTCGGCGGCCCCAAACGTAGGCGTGTAGTTCAAACCCTCGATCATTCGTTGAAAGTTTGCAAGTTCCTTCAACTCTGTGTCCGTTTTGGACAAGATGCGCTCTTCCTGATCGGAATTTCGCGGTTTGCCCAATTTGGCAATGATGCTGGAATCTACACGCTCACCGCGCTCTATCACTATCGTTGGACTACACGGCTCATCGATCGCGATCTCGCGCTGTGCGTCAATGATCTGTTGTGGCGTCGGACGCTCCAAGTCCTCGGGAAACGGAGTTAGTCGCAGGGATGCCGGCTCGTCGATACCGAGTTCAAGGTCCACGTGCAACGTGATTCGCGCCTCGTAGAAGGTGCGTACTCCAACCTCAGTCGGGTTCTCCAGCTCCAGCGTATAACGGCGTATCCCAGTGCTGCGAATCGCTCGATGCAATTCTGCTTCTAGCGCCTCCGAGTCGGAGAGTGCGCCGCTCGCGATTCTGAACGCAGAAAGCAGTTGCAGCTCAACGCGCTCGACATCGAATGTACGTCCGCTTCCCCTGCGGTGCTCGACCCCCACATCGATATAC
>NZ_JBXAXV010000031.1:0-855 GCF_056781955.1 Dellaglioa sp. CoH-57-MRSF-20 | reverse complement strand
CAACCAAGAACACATTGATCATGTCATAGACCAGACCCCATCGAGAGTCAGCTACGTCCGGTACGGGATACGGCAGTCGATACTGCGGATCGCGGGACCACGACCTTCCTTCTTGTTCTTCCAACCAATTACACGTGGCTCCGAACAGTGCACGAGGCGACCCCGCGCTCCAGCCTCGGGACCAATCGTGCATTTCCATCAGCTCACGCGCCGGAAGACGAGTGCGGGCGGCGGCATCTACCACGAGCCACCGGACCGCGTTCTTCATCTTGACAGGCTTTAGCATCTATTCCTCTTCACGAATGAAAATGGGGCGACAGACCGAAATCTGCGCCCATTACTATTTACTTCCCGGAAGTTTACCACGGATCACGTGGTGTAGACGAGCACTTCATCCAGACCCAGCGATAGCTCCTTAGGCGTGTTGACGTGCTCAAAGTACACGACGATATCACCAAACAGGGTCCCCACAGGCGGAAACTCTCCGGCGTACCCCGCGTAGTAGATCAGGTCAAGCGCCAAGAAGATGTGCCGGATGGGCAAATCCTCTGGAGGTTCCTGCTCTGCCATAATGCAGCTCGCGATCGTTGCGCACAGTTTGTCGCTGAGCACTACTGCCGTCACCTTGCGACCTTCCTCGCGCACCCCTGAGCTAAGACGGGCCAGAGCGCCAAGAAAGTTCTCATCAAGCTTTAAGACATGAGTACTCATTTAGTGTTCCTTAGTTTGTTTCTATCCATCACGAACATAAAGGTGACGGCTACAACCGTGTACACACTCATGATCAGGTTGGACAACGCGGGAGCAACATCGTGTGCGCCCAATTGAATTCTTAGAGTTACGCAACCAAGCAGC
>NZ_JBXAXV010000030.1:0-862 GCF_056781955.1 Dellaglioa sp. CoH-57-MRSF-20 | reverse complement strand
GGCGTTGGTGGCGGCCACCACCTCTTCCATCGTCATGTCCGCGTCGGGTCGGAAGATCGTGTAGCGACCACCCGCGTCCTTCACCTTCTTCGCCCACTTCTTGTATCGCTTCATCACCAAATCGCGCTCGTTGGTCGCCAACCGCTGTAGACGAATGTCCGTCACGTCGAAGGCCCCGACGTTGGCCATGACGCGCACCGTGGTTTCCTTCGCACTCATTTCGAGAGGAACCACCAGCACCTTGTAGCCGGCGCTAGCCATCTTGATCGCGATGTCGTTGGCAAACAGCGATTTACCGGCACCTGAGCCTGCGGCGATGGTGACCATCGAGCCGCGAGCAAATCCCCCGGACTGCCGATCGAATTCGGGAATGCCGGTCGGTATGATGTCGTCACCGGACTCGGCGTACAGGATGTCGCGGACCAGTGCCGTCGCATTGTTGTTCATCCCGAAGTGGGTGAACGCGTCTTTCGTGCTCTTTGTGGCACGCGCGCTCGACAGGCGCAGTGCCGTATCCTCCAGAAGCGTTCCCACATCGAGTTTGCCCTTCGAATTCAGGGTCGCGTCGATGTTGACGGCCAGTTCCTCAAGTTGCCGGATTTGGCGGTACTTGTTTAGGAGTCGCGCACATTTCTGTGCCTCGTCTACGGTCGTGACCGTTGCCTGCGAATCGCGCAGCCATTTACGCGTGCCCTCCGATATCGCGGGGTCCTCGATGAGCAATCGGTAGGCCGGTGTCGTTCCCGTCTCCCGCATGTGGCGCAGCACCGCGCTGTATACCTCTTGGCTCTCCGTATAGTTGAAGTACGATTCGTCGATAAGGCTAAGAAGGGTACCGGAAACTCGTTTGTCTTTGTGAGTC
>NZ_JBXAXV010000029.1:0-868 GCF_056781955.1 Dellaglioa sp. CoH-57-MRSF-20 | reverse complement strand
CCAGATAAGTGGTGAGGAATGAGAACGCAATGATTGCTGATTGGAACGAACGATTGTGGAACATGACTTCTCCTTATAGAAATAGGTTCACAGACCCAGCGCCTTCTTGACGATGGTGCTAGCGAGCTTCCCATCATACTGGCCAGCGTACTTTCCCTTCAGAGCACTCATCACCGACTTCATGTCGGCTTTCGCGTCTGCCTCCAGAATACCGGTCACGATGCTGGTCAGTTCCGCTTCCGTGAGCTGCTGTGGAAGATAGCGGACCAGCACCAAACGCTCTTCTTCGAGCGTGACGAGACGCGGATCATCGGCCGGAGTCCCCGCCTTTTCGAGCGCGGCGCGCGTATCGCGAATGCCTTTCACGAAACGACCGATGACTTCTTTGACCTCATCGTCGGTCGGCGCTTCACGCTGGTCGTTTTTGGCAACCATCATTGCCTCCCCGATCAGGGTAGTGAGCAACGTCGCCGTCAGCGCGGCCTTGGCGCGGCGCGCGTCTTCTTGGTCAGACTTGATTTGTTTGATCAGCATTTTTACCCCTTGATACACATTACCTGACGCAGCGTCGCCACCACATCAACCAGTTCGGACTGCGCCCCCATCACCTCATCGATATCCTTGTAGGCGGCCGGAATCTCGTCCACGACGCCTGCGTCCTTCCGGCACTCGATGCCCATTGTCTGATAAAAGAGGTCGTCTTGCGTAAACTGCTTCTTGGCCTTCGTTCGGCTCATCTTACGGCCAGCGCCGTGCGAACACGAGCAATAAGCAGCCTCATGACCTTTGCCACAGACGATGAAGGATTTCGCGCCCATCGAACCCGGGATGATGCCAAGCTGGCCTTTCTGCGCAGACACTGCACCTT
>NZ_JBXAXV010000028.1:0-882 GCF_056781955.1 Dellaglioa sp. CoH-57-MRSF-20 | reverse complement strand
GTTCCAGACCTGCTTTCGCGGCCTTTGCCACGTTAACGGTGCTGTAGCCATCGTCAGCACCGAACACCTCAACGTCCACGTCATCACGCAGAATTTCGTTGTTCTCACCACGGATTTCCAGTGCCGAGTCCGCGATCGACTTCGGAGCGCCTTGTGCCTTCACATGGTTCTCGATGCTGAGCAGACGCTTTTCTTCTTCCCGTGCGCCTTCCTGCTGCATGATTCGCTGCGCGTCGTCTTCGGTGATAAGCGAGATCAAGCCGTTGACTACTGCGGTACGGAACTGAGTGGATTGAAGAACGCGGGCACGTCCAAAACGCGCGCTCACGTCGATAGGAAGCCACGTTTGGCGGATCACCAGTGGGTCAGACTTTGCGCCGTTGGTGTGCGGAATGTCGAGAACGACGTTGCCGGACAGTTCGTACTTCGATGCAGCTGCCGAGTTCACGCACCAGATCGGTCCGGTTGCTTGTGCGTCGAGATCAGCGAGGGTGAGTTTCTTGATACCCATTTGAGTAGTACTCCAAAAATTTTGAGGCCCGTGGAGCGAGCACAGGCCGAAATAAGGTTTTGTTTGTTTTTGTGAGTAGTTGCGATTTATTTACTATAGCTAACTTACTCAGTAATCTCTTATCGAGGGCGCTCAGTTACGATGCGTATCATCAACGGCTGTAGCGCTTCGTCAACTGGTGGGAGACCGACAATGGTCGCGTATTCGTTCATAGTCATGTCCTCATCAACGTCGTCTGCCAACCTTGTTCCAAACATGCATCGTCCGGACTCCCGATGTTTCCACATGCAACCGCGTCCGGCGCGCAGAGGGCAAATGGCTGTGATCAACTGCTTTTCGATGATGCCGCAGTAAGTGCCGGATTCTTGTTC
>NZ_JBXAXV010000027.1:0-886 GCF_056781955.1 Dellaglioa sp. CoH-57-MRSF-20 | reverse complement strand
GTCGGCCTCATTGCCGATGCCGCAGGTATCAATCTGCTCGAAGTTTTGGGCGATATCGGGGATTTTCGGGTCGCTGGGCCCGGCGATCTGGAAGACTGACTGAAGTTCAAGTAAAGGAGAAAGCATGCTTTCGTTTATCACAAAAATGCGCAAAGCACGATCCATCGAGGCCGTAGCCCGCTACAGTGCACCGCACTGGATCGTCATGATTCGGAATCCGGGAGACAAAGAATGGACGCCGCTTCTCGACAACGAGAAAAAGGTGGAAAACCAAAACGAGTTTGCGGAAATCATCAAGACGCGTGCCGCAGTCCGCACCTTTCCCAACGCAATCGAGGCAAATCGCTGGATCATTCAGAACGTGACGGGTGTGCAACAGCCTCTCGTGGCTCAGGGCACGCAGCAGATTTGGCAATCCCAGCAAGCTGAGCCACAATTTCAACGCCCGCAGTAAATAGCAGTTTTAAGTACTGGAGAGAGTATGACCATTGACGAAAGTGCCGTTGCCCGATTTCACGAGTTGCGTGCTCAAGTCGATAAAGCCCGAAACCGGTACTACAAGCTGTGGAATCAAGTCATGGGCGTAGTAAAGCAGTACTCTGAGGGAGACGAGCGCAACGCGACAATCAGTCGCTTGCGCCGTGAAATCAGGCTCGCGACCCGTGGCGCTCCCCAGCGCCATGCGCATGACGAAGAGAATACTGCGAATTATGTCAGTTCTGGTACGGAGCAGCTATACAACGCAAGTTCTGAACTTTTGGTCGATGCTTACCGAAAAGTCAGAAGTCTGGTACATCCGGACAAAGGTGGCGATCCGGAACTGTTCCATCTAGTAAAGACAGCGTATCTGCTGCGGGATGTAACGTTCCTGATCGAAACACGGCTC
>NZ_JBXAXV010000026.1:0-909 GCF_056781955.1 Dellaglioa sp. CoH-57-MRSF-20 | reverse complement strand
ATCTGCGTCAGGACCGAGAAGCAGCGCTAGCCTCGGCGCGTGCCAGCGAAAAAAGAATTCTGGCCAAGGTGATGCGTGCAGAGGCCGCGCTTCAGAATGCGGACAACGAGGCTGATCGTCTCGACGCCGAGGCCGAGCTGGACGAAATTGCGGCTATGCGCGAGATCAATGAGTCGAATGTTCGCGCGGCCGAGGACGAGGTAGCTTTCATTCACGAGTGTATCAAGCGCATTGAGCCTTATCGTAAATACAAAGATATGGATGATCGTCAGGCTTTTGAAGCCGCTCAGCAGGAAGAGTGGAAGCTAACGCTTATGCGCCGTGCCGAGAACTATCTGCTGAGTCAAGGGTCGATTCCGCATGATCATTTCGAGACAATGCGCTTGCATCCGGAGTTTAGCACTGTTATACTGCCGCACGTCAATCGTGTTCACCAGCTGAGCACGAGCAAAGAGGCCTCAGATAGGCAAGCTCTAGTAGAGCTTTTGGCATCGGGCCCGAGCGACGTACGCAAGGTTATTTCGGAAGTACAACAACTTCGTTTGGAGAGTAAATGAAGACCACCATCAGCTTCGAAGACACACGCGTCCCTGTTCCAATCAGTGAGCTGGAAGGCGGCACCATGTTTTCGAATCAGCTGGAGCCCAGCGGTTTCGATTTGTTCATGGTGATGCTCGATGAGGAACCCGACGAGGGCCGGGTGCGTGCCGTCCGCATGATTAGCGGGGCACAGACCAGCTGGAGCCGTACGGAATTGGTGTACCCGCGTGACGTGTCGATCAAGGTGATTCGCTGATGGAACTCGATCTTTCGAACAACCGGATCGACCGGCTTGCTCAGGTGGTAGCTGCACTCGAACAGCACCACCCCCGTAATGAGAAGGGTCCTATCTGCGTCGTGGCCCCGCGT
>NZ_JBXAXV010000025.1:0-915 GCF_056781955.1 Dellaglioa sp. CoH-57-MRSF-20 | reverse complement strand
CGTGATTTGCTCCATTATATTCACGCGGAATCGACCTCTTTTTGGGCGGGTTAGGGGTTTGTACAGGGCCGGAGGTGGATGCGGCACGCGGTTTAATGAGGTGTTTTACACCAGACCCCTCAAAACGCGATTTTTTAGCATTTCTAAGTGTTTTTTCGTGATCAGCACGCGCCTGATCAGGATTCCTCACCAATTCCGTAGAATCCGGGCCCCATTCAAGTTCTTCATCGGCGTCTGCGTCGGCATCGAGCCCATCATCGGCGTCTGCATCTACTATTTCGAAGTCCCCGTCCGCGTCTTCTTCGTCGGACCCGCGCACGCGCACATGGTTGTATCCGCGCTCCGCGATCTCCGCGTTGTAGTTGAGGGCCCACATGTGGGACGAGGGTCCTAGGGGAATTGAGTGCAGGACGGGCTTGATACCTAGTCCGTGGAGGACTCGAAGATGCGGGACTTGCTGGATAAGTGAGGACAAGGAAATCGGGGTTGGGGGCGTGTGGACGACTGCGATCAGCGGTCTGTACGTTAGCGTGAGTGAGGCCAGTGGATAGGAGCCGGGGGCTTGCGGATCGAGAACGAGTACGAGATTTGTTGACATGGTGTGAATTGTTGTGTAGGATGCGCCAGTGGACCGAGGACCGAACGAAGTGAGGGACGCGGAACGGCGCTTTTGTGATTGGACAATCTTAAATTACGTGGTGTGGGATGGGTGATGAGGGAGGTGTGTGAGATGGGTAAAAATCGCAGCTATGCTGCTGGGTGGAATATGGAGCTGCCGCCGCGTCAGTCCGAGAATCCGGAATCGTGTGATTATCGGTGGTCTATTCCGGTGCTTGTGACCGTCCAATACGGTGATATGTGCTGGGTACCGCATAAGGCGTGGGCCTACCGTTATGAAGTGGGCGACTCTGGCTG
>NZ_JBXAXV010000024.1:0-927 GCF_056781955.1 Dellaglioa sp. CoH-57-MRSF-20 | reverse complement strand
GGTCAGCGTCATGATCGGTCTACTGGCAGGCACCTATCCGGATATACCGATGCTAACGATACCGGCCGCGCAATGGAAGAATGCATGGCACCAGCGTCACAAGGGCTCTACGCTCGAAGAGACGTATAAGGCATCGCGCACAACCCCACACCAAGTGGATGCGTGCTTCATCGGCATATACGCGCTGGAACGTGGCCTGAGCAAAGTGTTCGACTACGATCCGCGCCGCATAGTCCACATGGCTGAAACCACTAGCTGCACACGACTTATCAATCGACGGAGGTCATCATGAAACAGCAACTACCTCAATCCTTCATTCGGGCGGGCGTGACGCGCACGCAAATTGCGGCAGCTGCCGCAACCAATAAGGTCGAGGCGCGTATTAACATGAGTGCTGATGTGGCAGGTGCAGGGCTGTGCCCTGAATGCCGCAAGCCCATGGAACGCAGCAACGCGAACGGGTTTCCCGTCATGATCTGCGAAGCGCACCGGATTGCTATTCCAATGCCGGACGGCACCTTCTAAGGAATCGTCATGGCTAAGAAAAAAGCAGAGTTGTCCATCGAAGATATGATGGGATTTGATCTGCGACCCAAAACCGAAGAGCCTGCGCCCGAGAAGAAGGTTAAGAAAAAGGTGAAACGACCCGCGCAGGACCTCGATGCTATCGAGGAAACACCTGCGCCTAAAAAGCGTGGTCGTCCGCCCCTTCCCAAAAACACGGAACAGACACCAAAAGGTCGTGACCGTGATCAGCCTGTAACTGACGTTGTTGTGGTGAAGCCCGAGCGCGATCCGCTTGAGGATGACGACGATGACATGGGACTAACCGTGAGTCGAAAGCGTCGAGAGGTAGTGACCGTTGATGAGGACGGCTCACGAATCTCGCGCCTCAAATCAGGCTCTCTTAACTCGATTCTGGGCGAC
>NZ_JBXAXV010000023.1:0-929 GCF_056781955.1 Dellaglioa sp. CoH-57-MRSF-20 | reverse complement strand
GTTATGCGTCGATGGTGTTCCCGGAACAGTTCCAATTCGAGTTCCAGTGGGATACCGATATTCGGATCATCGTGCACCGTCCTAATGGGCAGGAGCCTAGTGACGTGCGTCGGTTGAGTGGTGCAGAGTCCGCGATCTTCACACTCGTGATCGTGTGTGCGCTTCTCAACTTCGTACCTGAGCATAAGCGTTGCTCGCTCATGGTGCTCGATGAGCCGGATGCACACATGAGCCCCGAAATGACGGAAGCCATGTACAGCGTGGTGAAAATCCTGAATACGATGGTTCCGTCGATCGTGATCATCACGCCGAAGTCGGAGCGTGTGTTCCCAGACTCTAAACCGTTCACCGTCGTTAAGGACGCCAAGGGCGAATCGAAAATTGTTGAGGGGTTCCCCCACCAGATCAAGTAATTAGGAGCAGGAAATGATTCTAGGCGCTTTTGGCGTTATTGATGCGTCACCAATCCAAGTATCGGAGGCCTTGCGCAAGCTGAACATGAGCCATACGTTTGTCGGGGGTTTCGGGCGCACGACGCACGCCACGGTCGATGGTATGTGCGCGGAACAGCCGGTATGGCCCGTTATCATCGATCGTGTGCGCAACATTCCGAAGGTGGCGATCCCATACGATCGTGTTGTGTACTTTGTGTGTGATGCACGTTCCCAGCTCGCAATGAGTAACTTGAGTCAACAGCTGTGGCCTGATACCCGTGTGCTGGATTTGCATCTGGCGATCGGCGTAGCCATGGTCGATGCGACGCAAAACCCGGGAGAGCCTTGGGAACTTAAGGTCAACGAGCCGACTCTTGATGAGTATGTACGTCAAGCAGCGCAGCCCTCATTCATGAACTTCTTGCAGGCGCGTGCGTGCAAGATCAATCCGTATTCACTGCGCAAAGAAATGCAGAAAATGGCGGTGGCGTATCT
>NZ_JBXAXV010000022.1:0-963 GCF_056781955.1 Dellaglioa sp. CoH-57-MRSF-20 | reverse complement strand
CGCGGCGAGGGCTCGAATCGATACCGAAACGTGCCGTCGCCGCGTTGGCCCCCGCGACTAGTGCGTCGAGCGACGCGGCGTTGGCGTTGGGTGCGAATTTTGCGAGTTGATCGCGTGTGATTGAGTAACCCATTAGTTCACCTCAATAAATCCAAGACGCGTGTCCACGACTCCGTTCTTGAAAGGGTTGAATTTGTACAACATGGTTGCACGTACCGCATACGTACCGGCCTTAAGCTGTTTGGGGACTGGCACCTTCATGTACTCCAGTGACAGCCCATTGTCCGCTACGTCCGTGTACTCAGGATACTGATACACGGTGCGGCCGTTCATGTCAGTCAAGGACATGCTGTAGACGGCACGTCGATGCGTCTTGTTGACTATGTTCAGGGGTACGTGCATCGGCACGTAACCTCCCGGAGATGCGTAGTACGTCTGACTGATTTCTATACGTGTTTCTGGTTGGGGCTCTAGGGCCCAAAAGCAAGCAACCCCCAGAAGTGCGGCCATCGCCCAAGGCGAGGCCCTTGTAATCCAACGATCAATCACTTGCCCGATGCTGCTAATTTTTGGACCATCTTGTACGAGCGTATTCACGTGTGCCTCCTACCGTTTATCCTTGACCGCCCGGTGTCGGGTTGTTCGATTCGGTTGTGGTGTCGTCAATATGTATTCCCATACGCTCGGCCTGTTTTGTGTAGAAACTTTCGAACACGGCAATTGCTCGTGTCCCCATGAGACCAGCCGTCGCAATCAAGATCGCGGCAACCGGCCCGTCGATGTTAAGCCACTCACACGCCCAGAAAGTCATGAGTCCTGCGAAGCCTGCGGTGATCAGATCACGTGCGAGTGTCGCGACTCGGAACTGCTGCGAGTTGTTGAGATACTTAACGGCACCTCCGAACAGCGCGAGTCCGAAAACCCACGCATAGGTGCTGATGCTGTACCCGAAAGGGTCTTTGT
>NZ_JBXAXV010000021.1:0-973 GCF_056781955.1 Dellaglioa sp. CoH-57-MRSF-20 | reverse complement strand
GTGCGCATCACGCGGGTCTTTTGCCTTGTCGTAACCTTCGTTACCCTTGGCAGCGCTCGCATTCATGCGGTTGGTCTTTTCGGTCATTTCCGTGTCGTTTTGGAAATGGGTGCTGCCGTGCGGGCCTTCTTCGCCCGGTTCGATCAGACGATCTGCCGGGGGTTGATGGTTGATCATCGACTGGCCCGAATCTTCCGGTGCCTTCGTAGTTTCGTTGCGGAAATGCAGCGACGTAGAAGCTTCGTCGCGAGCCGCCGTAACTTGATCTTTGTCCTTGTTCAGGATACCCATATGATCCTCTCTTGTTTAGGTGGGAGTGCGATAAAAATACGGAATGTGCGTAGCACCCGCACACCCACGCACAAATGCGTAGGCGATTAGGAGTCCAAAACACCTAATCGCTTTACCATGTTAAAATTGAGTTCTGCGAATTATGCGGTCGCTGAGCGCAATTGAGAAGCGCTCGCAAAATCCACCACGTTATCTGAAAGCGCCGGAGCCCAAGCTGGGTCTTTCACGATAGAACACTCGATCGGCTGAATTCCGTGTGCATTTAGGAATGCCAAATGCGTGGAACCATCGAAATCTCGATACTTTTTCCAGTTAACCTGCTTCGGGCTCGTGATGTGTCCACAGGTGTGGCGTGCCGTACACTGAGCGCCACAGTACCCACACGTGAAGTAATCAACGAGAGCACCCATAGAATAGGTGTTGATTTCCCGTGTCAGAACTTTTTGTGCGACATCCGGATACTTATTTTTGTCGATTGCCAACAGCCCCATCACCTTCCACAGTTTTCCGTCCCCGTAGCCCTCAACCTTATGGAACGATGCGTCGAGAATAGCGCCGTAAGCACGCTCGTGAACCTCATTATCGTGTTCAAGATGCACGGGGCATCCTTTCCACGCTTTGTAGGACATACGGTTGGTTGGCGGCGGCAGGAATCGTGCAAGCTCATCGCGTGGGAATGCGA
>NZ_JBXAXV010000020.1:0-981 GCF_056781955.1 Dellaglioa sp. CoH-57-MRSF-20 | reverse complement strand
ACATATTACTTCACTCCTTGTTGCTCGTCAATATCAATCTACAGGCAGCGAATCAAGCATCTTGTGGATGATCCAGTAGTGATCAGAATACATCTCGGCAGGATCAAGCAGGCCGAGCGGCACCCATTTCACTTCTGCGAAGTCGTCATCGGCCTTCACCTCCAACAGCTTTTCCGAGTCGTTCAGCAGGTAGAGATATGCATGTGTCACGATCCGGCCACGAGTTTCTCCGCGATTCGGGTCCGAGAATACCTGCTTGAATCGGAAGGCCAGCTTCATCGTATCGCGGCTTACCTGAATACGCGTTTCTTCAACTGCCTCGCGGCATGACGTGTTGAAGATGGTTTCTCCGGCGTGGGCAAAGCCACCCGGGAGTGCCCACAGGCCTTTTCCCGGATTGAACTTGCGTCGTCCGAGAAGCACGTGCCCAGATTGGATGATCACTGAATCCGCAGTCGTCATGATTGGGGCGTACCTCAACCCCATACCATCGCGCCCGCGATACGAGTGCTCGCGCAGGTACTGCTTCGAGAACTTGATCTCGGCATTGATCGCGTCAATCACCTCCTTATTCTCCCAGCCCCAGTGCTTCAACCACGAGCGAACCTCCGGATGCACAAGCTCGGTAATGTCCGTGATGCCCTGATCCCAGTAATCGCCACCGCCGAACAACAGGTCGCGAATGTACGTGGCATCGAGTTCCCGGTTCGTGGCTTTGTCCGTATAGCCCGGAACCTCGATCGACCCCCACTGCGGGAATTTCTTCAGGTAGTACGAACTCTGGTCCTTCGAATGGCCGATGAGGACTACCTCCACTTCGGTGACGAGACCGGTGGAATGAAGCGCATCCATCTCCAGCGCGCGCTTCGCGAAATCGACGCGACGCTGGACTTCAGCCATCCATTTGAAGTCGTTGTCATGCAGGTGATCGTTGAGCGTTTCGAGTTCGAGGAAGCCCTTTTCAATGGCTTCCGGGTACAC
>NZ_JBXAXV010000019.1:0-1003 GCF_056781955.1 Dellaglioa sp. CoH-57-MRSF-20 | reverse complement strand
GTCGCCACCCGCAAAGAACTCACCAACGCCCTTGAACGCATCACCGATGCCGGAGAACGCATTGTACATGTTGTAGGCCTGAGCAAACGTGTTGTAGGCCGCAGTTCCCATGTTTGCGAGGCTACGTTCACGATACGCCGCGATCCACGAGTGCACGGTAATGATCAGGCCCGTACTCAGCGCCGGAATGATGATCAGCAGGTACCAGAGGTTGATCGCAGCGTGAAACGCTTTGGGCGGCAGCACACCAAACGCGAATGCCGCGCCCCCGAGCACGAACAGAAACACACTGCTGAAGCCAATCGCAGCCTGAATAGCACCTGACCACGCGAGTACCCGAATCCAGCCGCCCAGCGACCGGGACTCAACCCAGATACCGCCAACTGCGTAGCAGTTCCACCAGCTGATCCCGAAGTTCAGGGCCAACATCAAGGCAATCATCAACATTTAAACCTCCTTTCTAAGTGTGGGTTTGCTGTACACAAACGCGTGCTCTGCAACGCCCGGTCGGTATTCAGGGTAGACGGTGATAGTCGCGGCAAGCTTCCCGTTCTGGAGCTTTGCCGCATCCAGATCATTTACGTAGCCAACGACCGCTGCGCCCCCGAAATAGGTAGCGCCATCGATCGCCGCTTTCAGCGTCTTGTGCCGTGCATCGAGATCACGCAAGCGCAAGAATTCCCGGAACCCAGCAGCCACATCGTAGAAACCGGTAGCGATAAACGCGTTCTCCAGCGAATCGTACGCATCAGCTTTCTGATGTTTCAGACTCGTGCATTCTTTTTTGAGAACCTCCAGCATCTCTGCTAGCTGCTCATCAGTTTGTTCCAGCATCAATCCTCCTTATAGATCGGGTCATGGGAACGGTCCCGAGCGCCCCGTACCAGTGCTATGCCGATCATCATTTTACACAAGCCGAATGCGATTAGCAAGACCGCGATAATGGCACCTGTCCTCATTTCAGGAAACGAACTTCCACTTGATGATCGGAGGTAGCGCCGAC
>NZ_JBXAXV010000018.1:603-1070 GCF_056781955.1 Dellaglioa sp. CoH-57-MRSF-20 | reverse complement strand
CTTGTAAGGAATTCCGACCCCTCAGCGTACATATCAATCAGGCCCGACAGGCCCGGATAAGCCGCGTCGAATTCAGCACGACGAGCCGCGAGATTTGCCACGCGTTCGGCCTCGGCCGCCGCTGCCTCAGCCGCACGCTTTGCGGCTTTGCGTTCGTCGGCGCGCGCCTTAGTCGCGTTCAGCTTTGCGAGCCGCTCGGCCGTGTAAATTTTTGTCAAAACGGGCGCACCTTTGCCCGAGCCGCCGCATTGATAGCAGGTGTACCACGTATAGGCCCATGCTTGCGAGCCACCTGCACCGCCGCACCGATGACACGTGCCCGCCCGGTAGAACGAGGCAGAGCCCTTGCGTTCGTCGTAGTCGGCAGGGGTCAGGCCCGAGAATGGGCGGCCGTCGCGGTAGAACAGTTCGGGTTTCGTCGTTTCCATATCATGCCCCTAGTGGGTTATCGATGGAACGAATAATAA
>NZ_JBXAXV010000018.1:0-597 GCF_056781955.1 Dellaglioa sp. CoH-57-MRSF-20 | reverse complement strand
ACCNCCTGTGCATATTTTTCGTTTTCTTTCCATGCGCGCTCGATGGTGTCGTCGGCGTCCGGGCCCGGCTTCACGACACCCAAAACCATATCAGAAAGGATATCGTCGGTTTCGGCCCCAGCCTTAAACGTGAATCCGTATTCAAGGCGGTTATTTGCAAGTGCGCAAATGTAGGTTTCGAAAATCATGGCTTGTCCTCAGCGGGGCCCGTAGGCCCCTTCGTGAGTAGGTTAGATATCACAATCCGCGTAATCGTCTTTGAGCTTCTGTTTCTTGTCGGCAACCGATTCGCGCAATTCGCGAACGTCCTCTATTGCGCCGCGCAATTCATCGCGCCAGTATTCCGACACGTGGCGCACTTTGATGCACTCACGGATACGAGTAAGCCGGGCCTCGGTCAAGCTTTCTTCGTGCTCGATATCGCTTTCAAGCTTCTTTGCCTCCTGATAGCGTTCGTCGTATTCTTTGTAACCCTCGGCACAAATCCGTGCGTGTTCGTCGGCTGCACGGGCCGCCTCGCGCCAGTCGTCATAAACAGTATGAAAAATCACGTGCTCCCCGTTTTCCGACCACGTATAGCCCGCCAGAAAACGGCCG
>NZ_JBXAXV010000017.1:0-1135 GCF_056781955.1 Dellaglioa sp. CoH-57-MRSF-20 | reverse complement strand
GGCACGCTCCGGGGTCCGGTGATGCGAGGCATCGAATACATGCGCTCGCTTCATGAAGTGTGCCGCTTTCAGTCTACGGAAAAACGAGGTACGGGTGCAGCGTCCAACTCGGAACTAGGGCGTTGGATGAAGAGCGGCGCACTCGTCATCAACGGACGCGCTTTGGGCCCAATGGACAAAGTTGAATTTCCCATCCAAAGTGTGGTACGATTTCCACGTTCGAAGAAATCGAGGTGCACACTACTATGATTGGATGGCTGAAAAGTTTGATGAACATCGGGGACAATACGCGCACCATCAGCGATGCGTATGATCGCGGGCGCAGCTACGCATGGACCGAGATTCGTGAGGCTGGGGAAGAGCACGAAGTGGAGACGATGGCGCGGCTCCGGGACCTGTCGGGCGGCCAGTTCAACAAGAGTGAGCGCGAAAACGAGTTTGATCGCGGCATCCGGGACGTGTGCGACTCGGTTCTCGACGACTTGGGGCATCCGTGAAAGCGAAACTGAATCTCACGTTCAACGAAATAGCAAACCTTTCGTACGAGTGCTATCACACGTACACCACAGGCGAGTATCAGCACAAAGCATTCAATCCTATTGAATTCGCGCTGGCGCTCATGAATCACGTCGTGATCGACGAGGGAGAAGAGAATGGCAAAAGTGAAACTGAATCTCACGGCTGATGAGCTGAGTGCACTGATCGATAAGTTTCGCGGTCAAGAGCTGGGTGACGATGGAAAGGCCTATGACACGTTTCGGCCCGAGGATTTTGCATACGCGCTGCTGGAACACGTGCACGTGGACGCGAGCCCGTTGCTGCGCGCCATGAACAACGGGCTGGATGAGGTGCGGAACGCGGAAAGGCTCACACGCGAAAACGTTGAGATTTTCAGTAACCCGGAACACCACAACCACGAACTTCTGCAAGAACGCTATCGTGGGATGAGCGACGCCTATCAGTTTGCGCGTGGCTGCGTCGCGCGTCACGTCATGCAGGAACTATCGAACGCTGAGCACTACCATATTGTGGAGGACTGATGGGGCTTTCATATGTGCTAATCGCGACTGCTCTGTACGCTGGCTACGGGACACACCCAGTACACGTCGAGCACGATTACCCTACACGCGAAACG
>NZ_JBXAXV010000016.1:0-1264 GCF_056781955.1 Dellaglioa sp. CoH-57-MRSF-20 | reverse complement strand
CAGCGACCATCGCTTTTTGCTTTCCGAATTGCCTTTCGGAAAGCAAATGCCAAATCCTCACCATGACAGTCGGCTGGATCAAATGAGAACCCTAGCGTAATGGTTCTTGTCAGATCGCCACCGGACTCGTAGTCTACACTGATCGTGCGCCATCGTGGTGCAACCCATTCGGGAATATCATGCGAAAACTCCACTTTAGCTACCATAACTTCCCCTTAATACGTGCGAATCGTCGCACCCTTGAAGACGGCGCTACACACAACGCCCTCGACGAATTGACCGCTGGGGCTGCGCGCAGTGAATCCCGTATGGAACGTGTCGTCCTTCGAACAGCCGAAGAAGTCGTAGCCCGTGATCTTGATGTCCTTGAAGCCAGCACCGGTCAGCGTGTTACGTGCCTGATCTTCACGCGTGCATCCCGCGAGCGCCAGCGCAATTGCCGCAATCTTCTTCATTCTTCCACCTCGTATTCAATGTAGCCACGCTCCAGCATCGTATCAACCCAGCCCAGACGTGCCTGATTTGCGTGGCGTATCCAAGTTTGCTGCTCATCCGGGATCATCATACGTGATTCGGACGGGACTCCACGCTTCTGGAACGCCACCCAATTACTCAGTGTGCTACAGCAGAGCTGCGTTGACGCCCGGATATCACCTTCAATGAGATACACCAATTCCACGGCTTCATCACGAAGGTATTCGAGTTCAGTTTCCGGAAGCGTGAGGCCCTTCAGGATATTGCACATGAATTCCGAGTAGTCGCTGTTTTCTCCTTTCTCCAGAAGCTTGGAGCGTAGATGCGTCAACAGCGTGAGGTGGCCCGAAGTCAGAAACATCTTTTTCAACATTCGCATTTCCTCCACAGGTATTGCGTAACAGCATACTGCGCGATAATGGCCGCTGTGAAGGCGGCAAGAAGCGCTACTGTCCCATAAAACGGCCCGACGCGCAACACTATTTCCAGCGAGCCCATCCCCACAACAGCTCCCAGCACAAGAGCGCTAATTACGCCCAAAGCGCCTGCCACGTAGGGACTCACTTTTCGCCCCACACGCTTTTGTCAGCCTGATGCCACAGGTAGCTGATTGCCGCACTCGTAATCACGAGCCAGATGACAGAGGCCCATGTCCCGTGATCCTGCGCAATAAGCTTGTTGCCGATGCCAGACGCTACTGCCAAGACGCATGCGCTCAGCATGTTCAGCACAACTTTCGTTTTCTTGCTCATGTTTTCCTTTACATGTTGTCAATATCGACGTAGTGTTC
>NZ_JBXAXV010000015.1:670-1269 GCF_056781955.1 Dellaglioa sp. CoH-57-MRSF-20 | reverse complement strand
TCCGTAGGCCGAACCCAGCTTGAACGACGTGATTTTGATGGGGCACGTCGCAGCCGCGATAATTGCCTTCCCAGCGTTCGTAAGTTGTATGAACACTTTTTTCTCCTTGACGTGATTTTGCGTCCCCTTATTAAATTGACAAGATGGCAATCCTCAAACCCTTGTCCACTCACTCGATTGTGAGGGACTTTACGCGGGTGTACCGAGATGCGGTCGCGAACTACCATAAAGCTGAGCTTGGTGATCCGACACGTGTCCTGTTCCTTCGCCCGTCGCAACTCCCATTTTGTCCGGTAGATTTCTTCATCCAGAACGCGATGCACGGAACCGTGCGAACGCTCGACTTCGGAGGCTGCTTCTACACACGAGTCGGAACCGTCGTCCACGAAGTGATGCAGCGGGCACTGTGCTTGAGTGGAAAGTTCCTTGCGAACTACGAGTGCAAAGAGTGTGGCACAATGCACGAGCTTTCGTACAAATACGAGTGTTGTGGTTTTCCGACCGTGTACCATGAGCTGAGCATCAACTACAAGGGCATCAGCGGCCACATCGATGCGGTGTACCGTGGTGACGACGGGAAGTTTTACATCCTCGACTTC
>NZ_JBXAXV010000015.1:0-660 GCF_056781955.1 Dellaglioa sp. CoH-57-MRSF-20 | reverse complement strand
AAAACGACGGGCATCGCAGCGGCCCCCAAAAAAGCCAAGGACCCGGGCATTGTGTACGTCGAGCAAATCGAGGCGTACGCAGTGCTTCTGGAACTCCAGTACAAGATTCCGATCGAAGGAATCATGGATGCGTTCATCCTACGTGACAATCCGAACAAAGACCCTGCGGTCTTCGTGAAGAAGCTGACGGACGAAAACCGCACTGTCATCAAGAAGCGGCTCAAACGCTATCTCAAGATGCATGCTGCGGCACTCGATGCTTCGACACTCGAAGAAGCTTTGGAGCTGGTCGAGTACCCACGCTGTAAAAATCCGTACTGTCCAGTCTGCAAGCTGCCGGAAAAGACACTCCGTGCCGAGATCAAGAAGGCATACAGGAACGGAAAGGCTGCGGGCCACGTGCCGATCCGGGGCATGGCCGAGCGTGCTGTGGCCGCTAAAAAGAAACGCCGTAGTAAATAAGGAACGTGAGGGACTTAGGTCCCTCTTTTCCGTTGGGAGAACACTTTGAATTTGGTTGTCAAATATCAGCGCCAATGTATACCGTCGATCGAACGTATCAAGAGCTTGCTGGATTTGCCCGGCGTCGTGCGGGCACAGCGACTGGATCAGGTCTACGCAGACCTGCGCGTCGAGGATGAGGACGTGCAAACATTTCTC
>NZ_JBXAXV010000014.1:0-1304 GCF_056781955.1 Dellaglioa sp. CoH-57-MRSF-20 | reverse complement strand
AAATCTGGATCACGTCGTCAAGCCGCACGTGGTGATTGAAGTCCTTGTACGTGGTCTTCGCGTGCATGATCGCGAGCCGCACGTATTTTTCGAGGATCATGTTCTTGAACGAGCGTGCCTTCTCATACCACAACCGCGACTGCTGAATCGTCGAGTACAGAGTTCCACCATGCCGCACACCAAGACTCGTCTCGATCGCATAAATCTCGGAGTTGCGAATGATTGGGTCAATGTCGAAACGTGTGTGCAACTGCTCATAACGCTCAACGCGCTTGAAGAATAGCGCCAAGAAGCCGAACAGCAGCCCCCGGTTAAGGTGCATGGCGCGAGCCGCTGCATCGGCCCGTTTTTGATCGCGAGCCGTCACGCAGTTGAACAGATGAATTGGGAGCTTTGTACGATCGTCAGAGGTGAAACGCCTGCTTGCCTTTCGGGTTTGGCGTGCCACGACCTTAGCCACGTAATTCTGGAAAAGGCCGGGGCATTCGGCGTGTATCGGATCAAGTGCATGCCACAAAAACATGTCGAGCGTATGAAGGTATTCCAGTGTCGTCAGGTTTTTGCTGATGCGCTCAGTTATCGTTTTTAGCTTCGAAAACGAAGCGCTGTGTTCATACGCCTTCATACCTTACCTATTGCGTCTTTGTTTCATGGCCGCTACCGAACTTTGTACTGAACGCGGTAGCGTTGACTGCTTGCGACCCGGCTTTGCCGAGCGCTGTATGTTGACCGGAGCTTGAATGCGAACTGGCTGTACCTTCATAGCCTGACGCATACGAGCCTCACGTTCGGCCTCAGCACGCCTCAGCTCTGAGGGTGCAGTCCCAACCTTGGGCGGTGCTATCGGAGGCGTCTTATCGTCAGCACGACGCGCAGGAAGATGAGGTTTGATGGTTTCATAAAGCTTGAACAAATGTTTGCAGCTTGAGGTGCGCATACTCGGGTTACGGATCACTGGAAGCTCACCATTCGAGTACTCGATTTCTGCCGCAACCTTTCGGTTAAGCGCTACTTCCCACCGATAGCGAAAATCGGCGCAGCTGCATGATACCATCACATGAAGCCGTGGGTCAAGAAAAACAATAACAGTCACGTACCGTTGTGGTTTACCGCCCGGGCCGCGTGTATTCTTGACGTAGCGTCGTTTGAATGGGTCCCATATCTTGGTCGAGTACGAGGCACATGCCACGTACCCACGCCCGAGCGAGTCCCCGGACAATGTTCCTGACGAGTCGTTAATTCGGCAGCGCCTTTCGGCAGCTACGAGTTTCCCCGCAGATCAGACTATATCTTCACCCACATGG
>NZ_JBXAXV010000013.1:1007-1459 GCF_056781955.1 Dellaglioa sp. CoH-57-MRSF-20 | reverse complement strand
GCCGCTGGATGAAGGAGCAAGTGTGAAGACATTGCGTGAATGCAAGATCGAGGTGCTGCACCGTGCGATCCGAGTCCTAGATGATCACTACCAGACATATCTGTGTCACGCGATTAAGAGTTCGGCTCAAATCCTGTCGTGGGACAATCCCGATTATCCGTATAAGAAAGCAGCGGAAGAATTGGTGACTGTCATACGCCGGGCGCTCGGCAACCGCCTCACACTCAACTGCTGGCTTGAGGATGTTCACGGTATCTGGGCTCATGAACAAAAAGCTTTCCTACTGAAGGAAACTCGCGTACAATGGGCCACTTATCTAATCAATTGTGTGGAGGCCGAACGTGAACCTGATTGACAAGAAAATCGCGATCCTGAAAAGGGCACTCGAACTCATCGAGGACGGGGATGAGTCCTTTGTGTGCTTCGCGATCAAGAGAGCTGCGTGCGAGTAC
>NZ_JBXAXV010000013.1:299-997 GCF_056781955.1 Dellaglioa sp. CoH-57-MRSF-20 | reverse complement strand
GTGGCAGTCGGACGCCAAGCTGGGCGCGGAAATGGCGCAGCAGGTGCAAGACAATCTGCGTGCTGCGTGTATTGAGCGCGTGTCGAGCCCGCCGGCTCTTGAGATGCTGCGGGCCGGCAGCGTCGTTGTACTGGAACAATATGTCGAGACGTTCGATTCCACGTGGTCGCAAGACCGTAATGGGATGAAAGCGACGCGCATCGCATGGGTCCAGCACATGATCCAACAATTGGAGGAATCGCGTGAAACTGCATAAACGTGTACTCGAATGCCAGAGCGCGTCCGTCGAGTTCGATTCGATGTTTCTTGCTATCGAACAGAAGTACAAGCTCACAGCCAGTGAAATGTTCATGATTCTCGCAGATAACATGCGACGTCTGGCTGGCTCGTGTGTGCGCAGTGAACGCGATTGTAACAAGGGGTGGACGGAGAACGAATTTTTCTCTACACTCCATTTTTATAGTTTCAGCAGTGGAGGTAGAGTAAGATGAGAAACATGATTCGGGCCGCTATATGCGGCTTTCTTCTGGGGATCGCGACGCTGCCCTCGATGGTTTCGGCCCCAGCCCCTGAGTTCGGTGCGCAGTATGTGCCGGGAGCGGGCGCGAAGCACAAACCTCGTTTCATGGTNGGTCCCGATGGCTCCGATCCCAATGACTTNGTTTCGTCGTTTGTGGCGTTCGGCCGTGAATACGGGT
>NZ_JBXAXV010000013.1:0-276 GCF_056781955.1 Dellaglioa sp. CoH-57-MRSF-20 | reverse complement strand
ATGCGCAGATTGCTGGGGCCTTGGGCTCGGTCCAGCAAGAATCGCAGTTCGACGTGCACGCCCGCAACCCGTACTCTGGAGCACGCGGCGTCGCCCAGTGGCTGAGCGCGGACCGCATTCGTGAATTGCGCCAGTTCCGGAAGAAGAATCCGAGCATGACCGAGGTGCAGGTTCAGGCAGCATTCCACTGGTACGAGATGGAAAAGATGGGTCTGATGGATCGCTTCCGTAAGATGCGGACGGTGGCGCAGGCCGCAGTTTTTCACCGCAAGTACT
>NZ_JBXAXV010000012.1:0-1690 GCF_056781955.1 Dellaglioa sp. CoH-57-MRSF-20 | reverse complement strand
TGTACTAGGCCCTGTCAAGTTGACGGATGAAATAATATAAAATTTAATATGTTTCTAAATGGCTTTATCCCAGTATTCATCTGGGGTAAGGCCATTTCTTTGTGTTGAGCGATTGTAATGATTAAAATATTCAATTCCTGCTTCAACCAATTTCATAAGTTCTTGATAGGTCTTTGGCAGTGGCTGACGTGCCATCCATCGATTTTTAAATTCATTCCACCAACGCTCCATTGGAGCGTTATCGTATGGCGTTCCTGGTCGGGACATACTTCTAGTTACTTCATATCGATCAAGAGAACGATTAAATAGTTTTGAGGTATAAGCTGAACCGCGATCGGTGTGCACCATGGGGTGTACACTACCAGCACCTGAAAAGGCCTGCTGAAATACCTGGATTTCTGCTTCACTAGTTTCTGTAGGACTTAGATTATAGGCTAAAAGTCGCCGACCATAAAGATCTAAAACACCACTTAACCGAATTTTATATTCGCCATTTATGCCATATGAAAGCTCTGTTGAATCGGCCAACCAAACTTGGTTAGGTCTACTCACACTAAAATTTTGATTAAGAAGATTATCTTGGATATATTGTTCTGATTGTTTCACACGATTATGCTTCTTCGGATGTACTAAACATCGAATACCTAGTTCTCGCATAACTCGTCGAACCTGTTTGAAAGTAATGGGAAAATTAATTGATGTGTCAGCTTGTAAATTTACCAACATGTTTCCAGTACCAATCCCTTGTAGATTGAAATCAAACCAGTATTGGGTTCGCTCTTTAAGTTGTTTATTACGTGTCTCCCAAACTGTTTCTTGTCTTTTTAACCCTTTGTAGTAAGCCTGACGGCTAACGCCAACCATTTTTATAAGTTTTGTTATCGCACCATGCTTTTCTTGACTAACATTCTTAATCGCGTGATATGCCAGTCGTCTTTGCTTATTCACCCCTTGCGCTGAAGTTCCTGCCATTTTTTTATAAAGGCCGCATATAATTTTTGATCTTCGATTTGGCTTTCTAACTCGTGAATCCGTAGATTCGCTTTATCTAAATCTGTTAGTTCTGATTGATCTTTACGGTGACCACGATTATCGATTAGTGATTCATAACCACCTTGTCGTGCCTTAAGAACCCATGAACGGGCTTGTTGATAAGAGACACCGAAGTGTTCCGCAGTTTCATTATAACTATGTTTATCTTTGGTAATATATTCAACAATTGAAACGCGTTCTTCAAAAGAAGTTTTACGACTCATAATGGGAACCTGCCTTTTGGACGGTGACGCCGTCACCGTTTTATCCTCATTATACTTGGAAACCCAGTCTAATAGTTGTTTTTGTGATCGTAAACCAAACTTAAGTGCAACATCTGCTTGTGAATATTGACCCGTTAGATAAGTTAATACCGCTTCTAATTTCAGCGCTTTTGAATAGTGATTATTGTGGCGCGCTTCCTGTAAACCTTCAATACCATCGCGGTCATAGCGATCGACCCAACGTTTGAATAGATCTTTATTAATACCGTATTCTCGGGCAAAAGTTCTTCTCGGCATTCCGGACTTTCTAAATTCTTCGATAAACGTTAATTTTTCTAATGCTGAATACTTGGCTCTGGACATACAAAAATCCCTCCATGATTATCGGATGAAATTATATTATTTCATCTGACAACCATAAAGGGATTATTACA
>NZ_JBXAXV010000011.1:0-4217 GCF_056781955.1 Dellaglioa sp. CoH-57-MRSF-20 | reverse complement strand
GTTTTGTATTCGGGTACTGATAAATTCTTACGCTCTTTGTTTTTGTTGCCACGTTGAACATCAAAGCCATTCTCTTTGAGATATTGTGGTAATTCCTCTTGAATGCGCTGTAAGGCTTCACGATTGAATATACGCTTAGCTGAGAGCTTTCTATCATCATCAAAGGGCACAATGCCCATATGCATGTGAGGGGTCTTCTCGTCCAAGTGAACGACCGCATAACGAATATTTTCGTCGCCATAGTTATCTGCAAAATATTGTTTGGCTGTTTCAAAATATTTACGGGTTTCGACTTCGTCTAATTGCTCAAAAAAATCTTTGTCACTGGTTAGAATCCACTCATTGACTAAAACAGCGTCTTTGCGAACTGCCCGCTTACTAGCTTTATTTTCGTTGATATAGGCTTCAATATCCGTTTTAAAATTATCAGTGCGCCCAGCCACCAAATCATAATTCAAGTGGGAGCGGGAAACATCAATATCTTCGTTGCTGTGATTAGTCGTTTTCCGTTGGTCATGATTGCCAATACCGACTAAATTATCAGCTTTTAATTTCGTCATTCTAGCCACTACAAAACTCATAGTACGCACCTCATTTCGGAGTTATCTTCCAAGTAAAGTATAACCCACTATACTTCACTCTGTGAAGTGTGGTCTCTGCGAGGCTAAAAACTGTCTGTCCACTTTGCCCCTTTTTTCGCCTTTAGGCTGAAAAGGTTCGACGTGAACAGGCACAAAAAAAAACGCCTACAGCTGTCCTTTTTTCTAGTAACAGAAATGATATTTTCACCTTTGCATTTTTCCGCAACGATTGCAAATTCATTTCAATATCAAATTCAAAACAACAGACCTTGCCACTTTTTCAAAAGTGGCAAACCCAGAAAATTTCTACATGTCTCCGACGGCTCGAAAACGAGTTGCCAAGAGGGTGGAAAATCAGTGGATCGTATCAACTTCTTAAATTCCTTCCGATTTGCTTCAGTCAGACATTTATCGTTGACCCTACCGTTTATTTTCCCACTGGCCAAATAAAAAAGAGTAGCCTAAGCTACCCTTTTCTAAAAAAATAGTTCAACAATCGCGCCCATTGAAGGTAAATTTTTAAGAAATAACATTTTTTCATTTTACTTAGAAAATATAATACTAGCCCCTTTTATCACATTTTTCCGTACAAATAGAAATGCATATTCTCTTGTAATTCTGGCAAATCGAGCGTTTCTTCAGCTAATCGTTCCAAACCTTGATGTTCATAAAAGCCAAAATTACATGTCGTATCCGTAAATAAGTAAAATGTCTTAAGATTTTCAGATGTCATATAATCTAAAAATTGTTGATACAATTGTTTACCGATACCTGAACCACGTTGGTTTCCATCTACAACAAAAAAAGCTAATTCACCATCAAAGTTTGTACCAATGCTCTTTAAAAGAATTTCATCAACTTCTTCAAATTTTTGAAACGTCTTTCCAATTTTACGCCCTTCTTTAGATATAGCAATTCGTGCAACAGCAATTCCTTGCCGAATAAGATACCTTAGTGGTTTACGATGTGTTTCTCTATTTTTACCCATAATAATACCAACAGGCACTTCATTAAAAACAGCAACACTAGTAAATGTTTGATTAACAAGACAACTGGCAAGATATATTTTAGACAGTTGTTTAGCTAATTTTGGGCTTCCTAATCGATCGTAGTTCCATGATTTGCGAATCATATCTTCCAAGATATGATAATCGGATGGTTTAATAGGACGGTATTTAATATCTGCTTGTGTCATTACTTTTCCT
Source organism: Dellaglioa sp. CoH-57-MRSF-20 (assembly GCF_056781955.1). The sequence continues at coordinate 2,431 of NZ_JBXAXV010000011.1, read as the reverse complement.
CCAAATAATTAACTTCTAAATTGTTCTTAAATCCAATATATTCCACGTCAATAATCATTACTTAACCTCTCCAGTCTCAATATTTATTTTATTTCTCCCATTTCTATCAATTCCTCAAATCCTTCAACAAAGTAATCTCTATCTTTCAAACAAACAACTCGTTTTTCTGGACCTTCAGGTGTCTCAGTTTCACTTAACTTTATACCACAAATAAAGCATTGACCTAAAAGCTCTTTAGTCGGGATAACATTTTGATCAGTGTATTCTAAGTATTTCTCAACATCACTTTCACTAAACTCTCTCATGCTCTCACCCCTCTCTCATTCTTTATTTCTCCTGTATCAGGATCAATGGTTTTTGAATAGACCGGACGATAACCACATTGGTAATTTGCATCAAAATATAGTCGAAAAATTCCAGAAGAACTTGAAATTATTTCATTCACATATTTCATACTCTCAATTCCAAATTCGTTACCTCTTTGTCTGATAAACGAGCTTAATTCCTTTACATTAACAATGTTATATTCATCTACAATTTCAAGTAAAGTCTGCCTTAATTCTTTCTTTTCATTTTCATCAAGTGTTACGTATCTATCAATATCAAAATCATTTATAAAGATTAAATCTTTTTTATCGTAGCGGTGTTTACCTTTCTTAATTGCATCAGAACTTTCATGCGTTAAATACTGAAAATAATACTCCACGCTATCAACAATTTCGATATGAGATACAGATTGATCACCTAAATTACGTTTTATTTTTTTCCGAATACTTTCAACAGTAACCGGATTACGAGCAATATACAAAACATGATAATGTGGTTTTTTATAAATTGATCCACCAGCACTTATTATCTCTTGTTCATCAGGAGTCATATCTTTAAATTTTCGTTCAGTTTTATCTAAATTATGGAGCGGACTAATCGCCATAGGAATACCAGTTTTTTCTAAATTTTCAATAAAGTTTTCAGGAATACTTTCAGGATACAAAATGAATGCAAAGTTTCTAGCCTTTGTATTTTTAGTAGTCATATAGTATAATCACCTTTAGAAAATAAAAGCATTTTTCACGAGCGAACTTGAGAGAGGGCGCTCTTTTTTTATGCTCATTTTTCTCCTTTCTTAGATTTTTCGATAACATCACGCATATAGTTTCTAATATCGTAAGTTACAATTTTTCCTTCACTTTTTAAAATCTCTTTGTAATCAGCATACATCTTTTTAGGTATTCTAACGGTTACAACTTGATATTCTGTTTTCTCTTCAGGCATAAAACTCACTCCTTTATTTTTTTATCATTATACATCATTATATACTTATAGTCTATATAGTCAAAAAATAACCCGTTTAAAAAAACGGCGGTCAAAACGGCGGTCAAACGGCGGTCATAAAAAAACTCCCAAATCCATTGGGAGAGTAAGCGTAAAGTCCTATTCAAGTAAAATTTGGCACTCGGCACTTATAGGGGGGTCGTAGTACGGGAGCGAAATTCGCTCCCTGCCCCCTGATTTTCAAAATTTTTATCCCACTCAAACCAAAATATGGGCTCCGCCCAAACCCGCAAGCTGTGTCAGCTTGACCCCATAAATGAGCGGGAGCTCCCGCTCAAACTCACCCCGCACTCGCCGTGGGGCAGGCAAAAAAAGCAGGTGTGCTTTTCTTTGCATGCGCAAAAGTGTTTTATCCGCTAGTCTATCAACTCCTTAAAGCCTCAAAAAGGGGCTAACTGCTAAAGCAGCAAGCCCCTTTAATTCGATTTACCGTTGACAGACACAAAATTAACGACGTTCAATCTAGCCAGATGTTAAATTAAGCTCTTAAATGCCATTTTAAGCCCATATAAGCGTTTTAAAGATGTGGACCGCCTAATTCATCAGATTTATGTTTTTCGAGTTCCTGTGAGCTTTCAGGGGCTTTTTTAGACGGTTCTTTTAGTCCTGCACGTTCTAGCCACTTGTCAGGTAAATTGATACCTAGTTTTTTGTGTAGAAATTCATCAACATTGCGGACAATGCCTTGAAGTGTTCCGACTAACTTTTGCAATCGCTCATTCTCTCTTTCGAGGTCATTATAGTCCCACGTTGTTCTAGTCAGTTTATCTCTTAACGAGTCGGCTTCACGCCTTGCTCTAGCATGCATTTGATTGTAATTATCACTAAAAGACGCCCGTTGTTCCAAATCAGCGAGATCAGATTTATCAACCATGACTTTATTTTTATTCAGCAAAGTTGGTTTACTAGCAATTTTTTTGTTATCCCGTGGCTTGATTTCATCAAGCTGTTTTTTAGTATCTGCAAGCTTTGCTTGTGTCTCTTGTTTTTCGGTCTCTATTTTTTTCAAATCTTCCCGCATAGTTTTGTATTCGGGTACTGATAAATTCTTACGCTCTTTGTTTTTGTTGCCACGTTGAACATCAAAGCCATTCTCTTT
>NZ_JBXAXV010000010.1:3395-5181 GCF_056781955.1 Dellaglioa sp. CoH-57-MRSF-20 | reverse complement strand
TTGATATGATATAAAAGTTGTCAAAAGCAACCAAGTAGATCTTTGAAAACTGAACAAATTTTCGACAAATCAAATGTGTAGGGTCTCTTAACTAAGAGTTAAGAGCAAACATTTGCGAAGTCAATTCGCTAGTTTCAAAAAGTAACAAAACAATAAGAGCAATCAACTTTTTATATGAGAGTTTGATCCTGGCTCAGGATGAACGCTGGCGGCGTGCCTAATACATGCAAGTCGAACGCATTATCTTCACCGAGTGCTTGCACTCACCGAAGATAATGAGTGGCGAACGGGTGAGTAACACGTGGGTAACCTGCCCAAAAGAGGGGGATAACACTTGGAAACAGGTGCTAATACCGCATAATTTGTTAAACCGCATGGTTTGATAATGAAAGACGGCGTAAGCTGTCACTTTTGGATGGACCCGCGGCGTATTAGCTAGTTGGTGAGGTAAAGGCCCACCAAGGCAATGATACGTAGCCGACCTGAGAGGGTGATCGGCCACATTGGGACTGAGACACGGCCCAAACTCCTACGGGAGGCAGCAGTAGGGAATCTTCCACAATGGACGAAAGTCTGATGGAGCAACGCCGCGTGAGTGAAGAAGGTTTTCGGATCGTAAAGCTCTGTTGTTAGAGAAGAATGTAGGTAAGAGTAACTGTTTACCTAGTGACGGTATCTAACCAGAAAGCCACGGCTAACTACGTGCCAGCAGCCGCGGTAATACGTAGGTGGCAAGCGTTATCCGGATTTATTGGGCGTAAAGCGAACGCAGGCGGTTTTTTAAGTCTGATGTGAAAGCCTTCGGCTCAACCGAAGAAATGCATTGGAAACTGGATAACTTGAGTGCAGAAGAGGAGAGTGGAACACCATGTGTAGCGGTGAAATGCGTAGATATATGGTAGAACACCAGTGGCGAAAGCGGCTCTCTGGTCTGTAACTGACGCTGAGGTTCGAAAGCATGGGTAGCAAACAGGATTAGATACCCTGGTAGTCCATGCCGTAAACGATGAGTGCTAAGTGTTGGAGGGTTTCCGCCCTTCAGTGCTGCAGCTAACGCATTAAGCACTCCGCCTGGGGAGTACGACCGCAAGGTTGAAACTCAAAGGAATTGACGGGGGCCCGCACAAGCGGTGGAGCATGTGGTTTAATTCGAAGCAACGCGAAGAACCTTACCAGGTCTTGACATCTTCTGACAAACCTAGAGATAGGCCGTTCCCTTCGGGGACAGAATGACAGGTGGTGCATGGTTGTCGTCAGCTCGTGTCGTGAGATGTTGGGTTAAGTCCCGCAACGAGCGCAACCCTTATTATTAGTTGCCAGCATTTAGTTGGGCACTCTAATGAGACTGCCGGTGACAAACCGGAGGAAGGTGGGGATGACGTCAAATCATCATGCCCCTTATGACCTGGGCTACACACGTGCTACAATGGACGGTACAACGAGTTGCGAGACCGCGAGGTTAAGCTAATCTCTTAAAGCCGTTCTCAGTTCGGATTGTAGGCTGCAACTCGCCTACATGAAGTTGGAATCGCTAGTAATCGCGGATCAGAATGCCGCGGTGAATACGTTCCCGGGCCTTGTACACACCGCCCGTCACACCATGAGAGTTTGTAACACCCAAAGCCGGTGAGGTAACCTTTTAGGAGCCAGCCGTCTAAGGTGGGACAGATGATTAGGGTGAAGTCGTAACAAGGTAGCCGTAGGAGAACCTGCGGCTGGATCACCTCCTTTCTAAGGAATATTACGGAAACCTACACACTTGTCGAAAATTTGTTTAGTTTTGAGG
>NZ_JBXAXV010000010.1:1897-3298 GCF_056781955.1 Dellaglioa sp. CoH-57-MRSF-20 | reverse complement strand
AAAATTTGTTCTTTGAAAACTAGATAATATTTATTAAATTTTTAAGCAATAAGCCGAGAAACACCGCGTTTTATTAGTTAAGAACGTAGTTCTTAACAAAACCACTTTGCTTTAAGTAAAGTTAGGTTAAGTTATCAAGGGCGCATGGTGAATGCCTTGGCACTAGGAGCCGATGAAGGACGGGACTAACACCGATATGCTTCGGGGAGCTGTAAGTAAGCTTTGATCCGGAGATTTCCGAATGGGGGAACCCAGCAGTTTTAATCGACTGTTACTATTAACTGAATACATAGGTTATATAGAGGTAAACGCAGGGAACTGAAACATCTAATTACCTGCAGGAATAGAAAGAAAAATCGATTCCCTAAGTAGCGGCGAGCGAACAGGGAAGAGCCCAAACCAAGAAGCTTGCTTCTTGGGGTTGTAGGACTGCTCATTTGAGTTACCAAAGATTTTTATAGTAGAAGAGTCTGGGAAGACTCGCCGTAGAGGGTGATAGCCCCGTATACTAAATGAAAATCTCTCAGAGCAGTATCCTGAGTACGGCGGAACACGAGAAATTCCGTCGGAATCCGGGAGGACCATCTCCCAAGGCTAAATACTCCCTAGTGACCGATAGTGAACCAGTACCGTGAGGGAAAGGTGAAAAGCACCCCGGAAGGGGAGTGAAATAGTTCCTGAAACCATGTGCCTACAAATAGTTAGAGCCCGTTAATGGGTGATAGCGTGCCTTTTGTAGAATGAACCGGCGAGTTACGTTTGCTTGCGAGGTTAAGTTGATAAGACGGAGCCGTAGCGAAAGCGAGTCTGAATAGGGCGCCATAGTAAGTAGACGTAGACCCGAAACCAAGTGACCTACCCATGTCCAGGTTGAAGGTGCGGTAAAACGCACTGGAGGACCGAACTCATGTATGTTGAAAAATGCTGAGATGAGGTGTGGGTAGCGGAGAAATTCCAAACGAACTTGGAGATAGCTGGTTCTCTCCGAAATAGCTTTAGGGCTAGCCTCGGAATTAAGAATCATGGAGGTAGAGCCACTGTTTGGACTAGGGGCCCATCTAGGGTTACTGAATTCAGATAAACTCCGAATGCCATTGATTTATATCCGGGAGTCAGACTGCGAGTGATAAGATCCGTAGTCGAAAGGGAAACAGCCCAGACCACCAATTAAGGTCCCAAAATACATGTTAAGTGGAAAAGGATGTGGAATTGCACAGACAACTAGGATGTTGGCTCAGAAGCAGCCACCATTTAAAGAGTGCGTAATAGCTCACTAGTCGAGTGATTCTGCGCCGAAAATGTACCGGGGCTAAACATGTTACCGAAATTGTGGATGGAACCCATTAGGGTTCCGTGGTAGGAGAGCGTTCTAAGGGCAACGAAGCTAGACCGTAAGGACTG
>NZ_JBXAXV010000010.1:0-1799 GCF_056781955.1 Dellaglioa sp. CoH-57-MRSF-20 | reverse complement strand
GGTGGAGCGCTTAGAAGTGAGAATGCCGGTATGAGTAGCGAAAGACAGGTGAGAATCCTGTCCACCGAATGACTAAGGTTTCCTGGGGAAGGCTCGTCCTCCCAGGGTTAGTCGGGACCTAAGTCGAGGCCGAGAGGCGTAGACGATGGATAACAGGTTGAGATTCCTGTACTAGTTATATTTGTTTGAACGATGGAGGGACGCAGCAGGCTAAGGAAGCGCACTGATGGATATGTGCGTCCAAGCAATAAGTCTGAAGTTGAGTTAAATGCTTAACTTTAAGGACAAGTTGTGATGGGGAGCGAAATTAAGTAGCGAAGTAACTGATGTCACACTGCCAAGAAAAGCTTCTAGTTAGAATATAACTACCCGTACCGCAAACCGACACAGGTAGTCGAGGAGAGTATCCTAAGGTGTGCGAGAGAACTCTCGTTAAGGAACTCGGCAAAATGACCCCGTAACTTCGGGAGAAGGGGTGCTGACCGAAAGGTCAGCCGCAGTGAATAGGCCCAAACGACTGTTTATCAAAAACACAGGTTTCTGCAAAATCGTAAGATGACGTATAGGGGCTGACGCCTGCCCGGTGCTGGAAGGTTAAGAGGATGAGTTAGCTTCGGCGAAGCCCAGAATTGAAGCCCCAGTAAACGGCGGCCGTAACTATAACGGTCCTAAGGTAGCGAAATTCCTTGTCGGGTAAGTTCCGACCCGCACGAAAGGCGTAACGATTTGGGCACTGTCTCAACGAGAGACTCGGTGAAATTATAATACCCGTGAAGATGCGGGTTACCCGCGACAGGACGGAAAGACCCCATGGAGCTTTACTGTAGCTTGATATTGAGTGTTTGTATAACTTGTACAGGATAGGTAGGAGCCGTAGAGACCGGAACGCTAGTTTCGGAGGAGGCATTGGTGGGATACTACCCTCGTTGTATGAACACTCTAACCCTCGCCACTAATCGTGGTGGGAGACAGTGTCAGGTGGGCAGTTTGACTGGGGCGGTCGCCTCCTAAAAGGTAACGGAGGCGCCCAAAGGTTCCCTCAGAATGGTTGGAAATCATTCGCAGAGTGTAAAGGCACAAGGGAGCTTGACTGCGAGACTTACAGGTCGAGCAGGGACGAAAGTCGGGCTTAGTGATCCGGTGGTTCCGTATGGAAGGGCCATCGCTCAACGGATAAAAGCTACCCTGGGGATAACAGGCTTATCTCCCCCAAGAGTCCACATCGACGGGGAGGTTTGGCACCTCGATGTCGGCTCATCGCATCCTGGGGCTGTAGTCGGTCCCAAGGGTTGGGCTGTTCGCCCATTAAAGCGGTACGCGAGCTGGGTTCAGAACGTCGTGAGACAGTTCGGTCCCTATCCGTCGCGGGCGTAGGAAATTTGAGAGGAGCTGTCCTTAGTACGAGAGGACCGGGATGGACATACCTCTGGTGTACCAGTTGTTCTGCCAAGGGCATCGCTGGGTAGCTATGTATGGATGAGATAAACGCTGAAAGCATCTAAGTGTGAAGCTCACCTCGAGATTAGATTTCCCATTCCTTTATGGAAGTAAGACCCCTGAAAGATTATCAGGTAGATAGGTTGGAAGTGGAAGTACAGTGATGTATGGAGCGGACCAATACTAATCGGTCGAGGACTTAACCACAAAGTGGTGTGAAACGGTGTACGGCTTAAAAATCAATGATAAATATTAGCTAGTTTTGAGAGAATAAGTTTTCTCAAAAAAAGAGTGTGGTGGCGATAGCAAGAAGGATACACCTGTTCCCATGTCGAACACAGAAGTTAAGCTTCTTAGCGCCA